>CAYYGY010000025.1:0-8056 GCA_964471735.1 uncultured Eubacteriales bacterium | reverse complement strand
AAACCTTTTGCTTTTTTCATAAAAAACCCCTCCGAATGCTTCTTGTAAAGCATATTCGAAGGGGTTTGTATTTATGCCGATTACTGGTCTTCGTGAACAGTGAGATTCTGCGCAACGGCTGTACGTGTTACCTGCAATTTGCTGCGGTCGCCTGAGGACTCGATAACGATGCTGTCATCCTTAAGGGAAACAACTCTGCCGTAGATACCTCCGATAGTAAGTATCTCGTCACCTATCTGAAGCTCAGCGCGCATCTTAGCCTCTTGCTTTTGCTGTTTCTTCTGGGGACGTATCATAAGAAAATACATAATTACGATAAACACAACAAGCATACCGATAGATATAAGGCTGCTTGTACTTTGTGCCGCCTCTGTGGTTGCTGTGCTGGTATCAGCGGTGAGCATATAAAATAAATTCATTTGTTTTTACCTCCAAATCATACTATCTGCTATTGTACAACAATGCCAAAGAAATTGCAAGAAAAATTATATCGTGTGTTTGCCCTTAAGTCTTGTTTTTACTCAATCTTTCTGCAAGCGATGCATCGGGGGTGACAAAAACCGTTTCATAATTGTCATAGATGACCATTCCCGGCTTTGCTCCCGACGGCTTTTTGACGTTTTTGACCTTGCACCAATCGACCGCGACCTGACCCGACCGCCTTGCCTTGGAATGGTAAGCGGCAAGCATCGCCGCCTCAAGCACTGTGCTTTCAGGCACGGTTTTGCCGCAGGCCGACACAACAGTATGCGTGCCGTGCACTCCTTTCGTGTGAAACCACAGGTCTGACTTAGACGCTATTCGCAAAGTAAGTTCGTCGTTTTGCTTATTATTCCGCCCCACGTATATATCAAAGCCGTCAGACGACACGAAGTGCAGCGGCGGCAAGGATTTAGGCTGTTTTTTGTTTTTGGCGCCTTTCACCTTTATATATCCTGACTCGCAAAGCTCGTTCTTTATCTCAGCCAGTTCCCTTTCACTTTCTGCCCGCCCAAGCTCGTCCAGCACGCTTTCGAGATAAAAAAGCTCCTGCGCTGACTTTTCAATAAAGCCTGTCAGCATTTCCTGTGCCGTATTTGCCTTTCGGTACTCGGTAAAATAACGCTGGGCGTTCTGCGACGGCGAAAGTTCGGACTTAAGCGGAATACGTACCGTTGCACAGTCGGGGTCGTAGTAATTGCTGACCTCAGCATAAGGAGCTGAGCGCTGAATCGAGTACAGGTTGGCCTTGAGCAGTTCACCGTATATCCTCAGTTTTTCTTTGTCCTCGCAACGACTGAGCTCGCCTTTCTGCTTTTCGATTTTTCTGGCCGTGCGCTCGATAAGCGTTGACACAAGCTTTGTTAAATCATGGGTACGGCGCCTGATGGCTTCGCTTTTCTGCCGTTCGGAATAAAAGCCGTCACACAACTCGCTGTAACTTTGATAGGTTTTAAGCGCGCATTTGGTGCCGTACTGTTCTATGGGCATATAGGTAAACTCGTACGGCTCGCCGTCTTGCTTGACGACCATAGTAGGTGTGCCGCTGAAAACAAAGTTCTTCAGCCGCTCAAGCGCCGCTGTGAGTCCGTGTGTTTCGGCATACTGTGCCGTTTCGCGGGCAACAAGCGGTGAAACACCCTCGACGGCCGACGAAAGCGACTTGCACAATTCAAGCTCAGATGAAGTGACTTTTGCCTCTATAAGGCTTAAATCATTTGTTCGCAAATCCATTTTATCCTGCGACGGCGGTAATTCGTAAACAGCGCCTGACAAAATAAGCCTGCCTGCTGTTTCAAGGTCTGTTCTGCGCAACGCGTCTATTATTCTGCCGTTTGAGATAAGTATCACATTTGACTGACGGCCCATTATCTCAACGGCAATGGTAAGTTCAACCGCATCGCCCATTTCATTAAAGGAGGAAAAGTCCAAAAACAGCGCACGGTCGAGTCCGTTCTGGCGCACTCTTTCAAGGCGCGCCGACGAAAAGTGCTTGCGCATAAGCATACAAAACATCGGCGGTGTGGCGGGATTTTCAAACTGCATCTTTGTAAAGTGCACTCTGGGCCCGACTGAGCTTAATGTTATCAGCAATTTCCCTGAAAAAGCTCTGCTGCTGAGCGTAATAACTATGTCGTCACGGGAAGGCATATATATTTTGTCAACACGCGAGCCGACGGCGGTTTCTATCTCTTCGGCGATGTGCGACATAAAAATTCCATCGTATGCCATTTGTTTTCCTGCTTTCCTTTTACTGTGTACGATTACATATAAAGCGCGGGGTCACGCTCGTCTATCACGGTGACCGATGCCCCCGCTTTCTCCGCAAGAGCGGCAAGAACCCGTTTCACGGGCTGTTCTGTACAAAAATGGCCCAGCTCAACCAGCGCTATGCCCTTTTCAAGCGCAAGTAATCTTAAATGGTGTTTGCTTTCCCCTGTTATGAGCGCCTGAGCACCTGCGGCCACCGCAGGCAAGATAAAATCACCGCCACTGCCTCCGCAGACGGCGACGGTGGTTATTTTACCGTTTACAGTTGTAAACTTGGCGCCGCCTGTGCCCAGTTTTTCTTTTGCATAACGCACAAGCGTATCTATATCGGGAAATTCCAAACGGCCTATCCTTGCCATAGGCACATCGCCAAAGCCGCACAAGGCGGTCGCGTTTTTGATACCAAGTATCTGACACAGTGCATCGTTAACGCCGCCTTTTGCTGTATCCAGATTGGTATGGGCGCTGATTATATTAAGGCCTAGTCGCTCAGCCAATTTCGCAGGAGAGTCGTCAGGCTGGTCATCAAGCGCGCCGAAATATGCAGGATGGTGGGTGACAAGAAGTGTACAGCCGCTTTTAACAGCGGCCTCGACCGTTTGGGCGGTAACGTCCAAGGCAATTGCCGTTTTATCCGCAGGGGCGTCCATACTTCCGACAAGAAGACCGACGCTGTCCTCCTCCAGACAGGTGCCAAACGGCGCGAGAATATTTACCTCGTTATAAATATCGCTGACCTTAATCATAGTTTTTCTCCCCAAGCTTTGACCTGATTGCAGATTCTATCTCCTTAAGTATCTCTGTTTGGCTTTTATCAGTTGCATTTTGCAAAGAAACAAGGTGCTTACACACCCTGCCCAGTTGGCGTTCAAGATACTCTCTGCCGTATTCCTGCTCAGGTGTTACGGTGCCCGTGTACAGATAGTCGGGCGCAGGCTCGGCACATTTGCCGTCAAACACAGCTTTCATCACGACATAGAGCCTGCCTGTATCCCTTACAAGCAGTTCCTTTTCCACCTTGAAGCCGTTTAGCGAAAGGTATCTTCTCAAATCATCTGCCGCTGTCATAGGCTGAAGTATGTACCGCTTTTGGCTGTTTTTTGCCCAAGGACAGGCGTCGATTATTTCGGCTATAAGCTCTCCGCCCATTCCGCATATTACGATATCATCGACTTCGCTTTCCTCAACCTGCTCAAGCCCGTCAGACAAACGAAGGCTTATTTTGTCCTCAAGTCGGAAGCGCGCGACATTTTTTGCAGCGTTTTCAAGCGGGCCTTCGCCTATGTCACAGGCTATTGCAGCGCTTACTCTTCCCTCGCTTACGAGTTTTATGGGAAGATAGGCGTGGTCTGTGCCGACATCTACAAGGCGACCGCCGTCACGCACAAGCGCAGCGGCGGTCAACAGTCTTTTGCTCAGTTTCATTACTTGGTTGCCAAAAAGGCGTTTATCTTGCTGACCATTTCATCTGCATCGACACCATGAACCGCACATGCGTCTTCAAGTGTTTCACTGCGAGCCGACGGACAGCCGAAGCAGTGCATTCCCATTTCAAAGAAGAAAGGTGCGGTCTCCATATCGAGTTCAAGTATCTCGCCGATAAGCATATCCTTTGTTATCTGCATATTTATCACTCCTGAATTTCTGATTCGTTATTATTTTCTGTCTTGCCCTCCATCATATCGGCAAACTGTACAGCGTCCATCTTTTCGTTCTCAAAAAGATACTTGGCAACTGCGTGAAGCTTGTCTATATGCTCGGTCAATATCTGTTCACCGTGCTTATAAGCATCGTCGATAAGTCTGTGAACTTCGCTGTCGATCTTGGCGGCGACCTGCTGAGAGCAATTGTTGGTATGGCCGTAATCTCTGCCGAGGAACACCTCGTCGTTAGAGCTTGCATACTGGATAGGACCGAGGTCATCGCTCATACCGAATTTGACGACCATATCACGTGCTATCTTTGTTGCACGCTCGATGTCGTTTGATGCGCCGGTGGTTATATCATTAAAGATAAGCTTTTCGGCTATCCTTCCGCCGAGCAGCATTACAAGCTCCTCTTTCATTTCGCTTTCGTACTTGGAGAACTTATCCTCACTGGGAAGCGAAATCGTCATACCAAGGGCTCTGCCGCGCGGAATTATAGTGATCTGATGAATGTCGTCCTGAGTCGGCAGATAATAGCCTGTGATTGCGTGGCCTGCCTCGTGGTAGGCGGTGTTAAGCTTTTCTTTATCCTTGATCACCCAGCTCTTTTTCTCAGAGCCTGCGATGACCTTTATGGTTGCTTCCTCGATGTTTTCCTCAGTTATTGCTTTCAGTCCCTTACGGGTTGCGAGCAAGGCGGCCTCATTCAAAAGATTTTCAAGGTCTGCACCTGTGAAGCCTGAGGTAGAACGGGCAACCGTTTTCAGATCGACGTCAGGAGCGAGGGGCTTTCCTCTCGCGTGTACCTTGAGTATCTCTTCCCTGCCCTTAACGTCAGGATAATTTACGGTTACCTGACGGTCGAATCTGCCCGGACGCAAGAGCGCTTTATCAAGTATGTCAGGGCGGTTGGTGGCGGCTATAATAATAACGCCTTCATTTGCACCGAACCCGTCCATCTCAACAAGCAACTGGTTGAGCGTTTGCTCACGCTCGTCGTGTCCTCCGCCGAGGCCGGCACCGCGCTGGCGTCCGACAGCATCTATCTCGTCAATAAAGATTATTGCAGGTGCCTGATTCTTTGCCTGCTCAAAAAGATCGCGCACTCTTGATGCGCCGACACCGACATACATTTCAACAAAATCCGAACCCGAAATTGAGAAGAAAGGCACTCCTGCTTCGCCTGCGACGGCTCTGGCAAGAAGGGTCTTACCCGTTCCGGGAGGGCCGACAAGCAGAACGCCCTTAGGTATACGGGCACCCATATCATTAAACTTCTTTGGGCTTTTCAAAAACTCTACTATTTCTTCAAGCTCCTCCTTTTCCTCGTCGGCTCCTGCGACATCGGCAAAGGTGGTCTTTCTCTTATCGGCAGATGGCTTTTTGGCTTTTATCTTGCCAAACGACATTGTTCTGTCATCGCCCATCATCTTGCCCATTCGACGGGACATAAATATCCAAAACGCCACTATTATTGCGAAGGTAAGCAACAGCGGCACCAGATCCGCGAGCCACGTCGACTCACTGCCGCGCTGATAATCATATCCGTCCTCAAGCTCTCCGAGATATTCGTGAATATCGTTATACAGTATTGAAGCGCTGGGTGCTGTATAACGCTTTGTAGTGTTTTCGCCCTTGAGCTTATAGGTCAACACTCCGCTGCCCCAATTGAGCTCACAGGTTTCGACCTTGTCCTCCTTGAAATAATCGACGATTTCGGAATACTTAATACCGGTGGCTGTCTGGCTGGTGTTTATCATTGCCCACAGTCCCAATATCATCACTATCGGCAAGGCGATAAGCAAGATCTTTTTCCAGTTTTTGTTCAATTTCTCATTCACTCCTGTCAATTACCGCTGTATACATATGGGTACGGTATTCCCACATAGGGCAAGTTGCGGTAGTTTTCGTTAAAATCCAAGCCGTAGCCTATGACAAATTCATCAGCTATCTCTGTGCCGACAAAATCAGCCTTTATATCAGCAACACGTCTGGACGGCTTATCAAGCAGAGTGCATATTTTTATGCTCTTTGCTCCCCTTGAGGCAAGGATATCCCTTACATAGTACAGGGTGTTGCCTGAGTCAAGGATATCTTCTATAAGCAAAACGTCATACCCTTCAAGGTCGATGTCCAAGTCCTTGAGTATTTTGACGCTGCCCGATGACTTTGTACCTGCGCCGTATGACGACACCGCCATAAAGTCTATCTTACACTTAAGGTCGATATGGCGCATAAGGTCGGTCATAAACACTATGCAGCCTTTTAGTATTCCCACTAAAATCAAATTTTTGTCCTTGTATTCCTCGGTAATTTCTTTTCCTAAACGGGCAACGATTTCCTTAAGCTGGTCTTCGGTCAGCCATATTTCTTTTACGTCTTCTTGTAACATTATTTACCCTCCGCACTGATTATAATCATTTTTTCGGTTAAATCGTCAGGCAAAACTCTTTCATCAACACCGATACCAACTGCACATATGACTCCCTTTTCGTCTGCAACGACAGGATACACATCTCTCAAATGCGAAGGTATCTTCTTTTCGTTCATAAGTTTTCTCAGTTGCTTGGTCGGGCGACCTTTTATCTTCAGCCTGTCGCCCTCAAGACGGTTTCGTATTATCGCTTTGCCAACAATTTTATCACAATCAATAATATGTTGTTTAAATAAATTATTAACAAACTGTGCATTTTTAGCACAGACATATTCTGTTTTTATCTTAAAGCAGGGCGTGTCAAGCTCACCCACAGAAAGTTCGCTTTGAAACGGCTCCGCCACCGTTTCGGCATCATTATAAAATCTTAAAAGAGTACCGCACTCTGCATTCACCCCGCACGAAAGCTGAATTTTGCCGCCTGAGGCGATGAGAGCACAAAGCTCGTCTGTATGAAAAGCATCAAGAGTGATGCCGCAAAGCCGCTTAACAATGGTGTGCACACTGCGTGACAAAACAGGGTACTCTGCCGACAAAAGCGTACTGCACTCAAAACCCCCGTCGCACTCGGCGGCGGATATGAGGCGGTCTGCCTCTCTGTCGAGAAGTCCGTCTATATCCGAAAGCTGGCCGCTCATTCTTATAACGGCGTTTTCAAACGACGGATTTATCTGTTTGATAAGAGGAACGATGTTGTGGCGGATAAAGTTACGCGTGCAGTCATCGTCAAGATTCGTGCTGTCTGTCACAAAGTCGATGCCGTGCTCTTTGCAATATGCTTCATTATCGTTTCGCGTGCAATATATAAGAGGGCGGATATAGCCGTCTCTTACAGGCGGTATGCCGCACATTCCTTTAACAGACGTACCTCTTGCAAGGTTGAAAAGCACTGTTTCGGCACTGTCAGACGCAGTGTGCGCTGTGGCGACCTTACAGCCGTCCACAACGAATTTTTCAAGGCAGGCATATCTCAACCGCCTTGCGCACAGCTCTACACTTTCGCCGGTACGGGCGCACTCGCCCTTTACATCGACGCTGAAAACGGAAAGCTCAACATTTTTTTCTTGGCAAAGCGCTTTTACAAAAGCCTCATCTCTGTCGGACTCGGCGCCTCTAAGGTTGTGATTGACGTGGGCGGCCGAAACGCTTACACCGAGCGTGTCTTTCAGCTCAAGCATCACGCTCAAAAGAGCAACCGAATCACAGCCGCCTGAAAGTGCTACAACCACCTTATCACCGGACTTAAGCATCGAATGGCGCACGACGGCGGCCAAAACCTTATCTGTCATTTTTTTCAACCGATGTAAAGCGTGTAAACTGACCGTCCCAGTAAAGGTCGATGTCCCTTACCTCGCCGTGACGGTTTTTTGCGACGATGCAAGTCGCGGCATGCTCGTCAGTGGCCTTTTCGGGGTTGGCGTTTTTATAGTAATCCTCTCTGTGCAGGAACAAAACTATATCTGCGTCCTGCTCGATAGAGCCGGAATCTCTGAGGCTTGAAAGTGACGGCTTGTTGGACTCCTTGTCCGCAGCAGACGCACGGCGAAGCTGTGAGCAAACGACGACGGGGACATTTAATTCCTTAGCCATAAGCTTTAAGCCTCGGGTTATTTCAGATATTTCCTGTACCCTGTTTCCGTTGTTTACATTAGGTGAATGCATAAGTCCCAAATAGTCGATAATAACAAGGTCAACCTTGCCCAGACGGCGAAGTTTTCCCTTCATT
>CAYYGY010000024.1:0-8251 GCA_964471735.1 uncultured Eubacteriales bacterium | reverse complement strand
GCTGAAGCGTTATTTTGGCTAATAACAACTATACCTATCTTACCGAATAAGAAGACTGTTTGTGCAGTTTACTCTTGATTTCAACCTACAAAAGGGGACTTTGACTATGAAAAAGTTTTTAAGTATTATGCTGATTGTTGTGCTGGCCATCTTCTGCCTTGCTGCTTGCAGCAGCGAAAACGCTGATGATACCATCAACGCAGACGAAGATATCGTTACAGAAGATTTCGCCACAGATGATGGCATCATTACAGACAATGAAGATTCCGAAGTAACACTCTACGCTAACGGCGGAACAATTTGGATGGGTGCTAACGAGCCATATGAAGCAACGCTGAGCGTTGCAAACCTCGAGAAAGGCCTTGCTTTCTCAAATGGTATCGACCCAATCAGTTCTATTGAAAAAGATGGCGCAACATTTGCCGGCTGGACAGTTTATGCCGTAGCCAAAGGCGAATGGCTTTCAGAAGAAGCAACAGACCTTGAAGATGGTCAGTTATGCGTTCCATGCGGAGAATACGGTTATTACCTAATGGACGATTACGAATTATTAAGCGAATCTGCAACCACAGAGGATATGATGGCCTATGTGGTTGATGGCAGAGATTATTACGCATACGCAATTTGGGAATAATCCGATGCGATCCATAACACCGTTCACGAAATGGCCCGTGACGAGGCCCGTCACGGCAAAGCATTTGAAGGTCTTTTGAACCGTTATGTTAAGTAATATCTGATTGAAAACTCCACAAAGATATGCTATTATAACGGTAGCATATCTTTTGTTTTGGGGAGATGAAGTTGAAAAAGTATATTTATTTAGCGTTATGTCTTTGTATGCTTTTATCCTTTATAGGTTGCAAAGGTAAAACCAGCAAGCCTATCGATGAAGATTCCAACTTGACGGGTAAAATTTCTGATAGTGTTGAGTTTAGGGTCAGCGATGATAATTCAAAAATCTGGCTCGATAATTCGCATATTGACAAAATATCGGTCGAGTCTGACAGCGAAGGCAGAAAAACATTGATATTTACAACTACCGAAGAGGGTAAAACCATTCTTTATAATGCAACAAACGAAAACATCGGTAAGCCACTTTCGGTGTCTGCCGATAAATATCTATTATTTTCACCAATGGTAATGGCTCCTATTGAAGACGGTGTTTTTACACTCGACTCCACCAATATTGATTTTGTCTATCTTTATAATTATTTAACCGATGCCAAGGACAAAATGGAGGGAGTTACACCGCCCGAAGATTTGATTTCAGAAGATACAGCAAAAAATAAAGTTTTTGAACATGCAAATATTATTGCCGACGAGGTATCACAGATTAGCATTGACCTTAAGATTGATGAAGATTATTTCGGTTGGAAATACTGTATTGACTTCACTTCAAACGGCATTTCGTATACAAGTGAGGTGAACGCACACACGGGTGGCGTTATTAAATTTAGTTTTTAGTTTTAGTGTGACAAAAGTGGGATTTTGAATAATTGAAAAACAAAACTCTTGTTTTAAGCGGTTTTTGGGTGTAGTTTCAATACGAGGCACTTTTAAACCGTTATTTTAAATAATTAAGAAAGGATTGATATTATGAAATACACTTGCCCCTGCGGTTATGTATACGACCCTGAAATGGGCGACCCCGATAACGGCATCGCCCCCGGCACCGCATTTGAGGATATCCCTGAAGATTGGGTATGCCCTGTATGCAGTCTGGGTAAAGACGTTTTCGAAGCGGAATAACTGCAAAAAATAAAGCGAGCAATTTCGAAAATTGCTCGCTTTTACTTGTTTATGCTTGGGTTATCGGTCAAACCGAGAATATAGTCGGCTGAGGTTTTATAAAATTTTGCAAGCTTAACTATGAATCTGGTAGGAATTTCTCTTTTCCCCGTTTCATAATTGCTGTATACTCTTTGGTCAATGCCAAGATATGCGGCAACCTCTTTTTGTACCATATCATTATCTTCACGTAAATCTTTAAGCCTTGGATAATACATAAACAAGTCACCTCATAACAAGTATATGTACTATCAAAAAATAGTATTGACCTTACTATCATATAATAGTAAAATATTATTGCGGAGGTGATATTTGTGATTAAACGAATAGTTGTTTCAGGGTGCAGAGATTATAATAATTATACCGAAGCGAGAGAATACATAGATTTTTGTGTCAGCGAGATCGGAAAGGAATATACACCTATTTTTGTTTCGGGCGGCTGCAGAGGTGCCGATAAATTGGGTGAGCGCTATGCAAAGGAAAACGGTTATAAAATCGAATACTACCATGCTGAATGGAATAAATACGGCAAGAGCGCAGGCCCAAAAAGAAACCGCGAAATGGCAAAAGCTGCAGACGCTGTTATATGCTTTTGGGACGGCGAAAGCAAAGGCACAAAATCAATGATAGAATATGCAACAAAGTTGGGTAAACCTATAAAGCTCAAACGCGTATAGTATTAAATAAAAGCCCTCCTGTGACAAGGAAGCGTGTTATTGTAAAAAAGGCTATGCTGTCGGTGCGACAGCATAGCCTTTTATAAGTGTTATATTATTTTGCTTTCCAACTTTTCGGCATAAGCAAGATCATAATCGGATAAATTTCAAGCCTGCCTATAAGCATATCTATCGTCAGCACGATTTTAGAAAGCATTGAAAATTGCGAGAAATTACCGGTTGGCCCGACCATACCGAGTCCCGGACCGATGTTGTTAAGCGTAGCGGCAACGGCGGTAAAGTTGGTCGTAAAGTCAAAGTTGTCAATGCTGATTATCAGCACAGATAAAACAAAAATGATAACGTAGCACATAATGAACTTAACAGTGCGGTTTACGACCTCTTCGCCGACGATTTTACCGTTGAGCCGAATACCCTTTACGCTGCGAGGGTGAACGGTTGATTTTATATCCTGAAGCGCCGCCTTAGACGCAATTATAACACGCGATATCTTTATGCCGCCTGCAGTGCTTCCGGCGCACGCCCCGATGAACATAAGTAATACCAAAATCGTCTTTGACAGTTCGGGCCAGAGGTTAAAATCGGTAGTTGCGAAACCAGTAGTCGACATAACGGTGGCAACCTGAAACGCCGCGTGGCGAAGTGATTCGCCAAAGCTTGCAAACAGGCCGTTGCTCATAAGGTCGGCGGTGATCACTGTAACGGATAAGAAAATGATGCAAAGATAAACATGCAGCTCCTCGTTCTTAAATACCTGCTTAAGTTTGCCGGTGAAGGCAAGGAAATAAAGCCCAAAGTTAACCGCAAAAATAAACATAAACACAGTGATAATTATCTGCGAATATGCGCTGCAGGCACCGATGCTCGCGTTGTAAATCGAAAATCCGCCCGTACCGGCAGTGGCAAGCGAGGCAGTCACTGCGTCAAACAACGGCATATCAAAGCTCAGCAAAACAATTTGAAGCAGAGTTATGCCGACGTAAATCAAATAAAGGTGCTTTGCTGTTGACGAGAGCTTGGGCGTCATTTTTTCAACGGTGGGGCCGGTGCTCTCTGCGCGAAGAAGATGCACGCTGCTGCCGCCGGTCAGGGAAGTAACGGCAAGCATAAACACAAGTATGCCCATACCGCCTATCCAGTTTGTAAAACAGCGCCAAAATGTAAGGCAGTACGGCAAAACTTCAACGTCGGTCATAATGCTTGCGCCGGTCGTAGTGAAGCCCGAAACGGTTTCAAAGCACGCGTCGATATAGTTGGGGATATATCCGCTCAGCACGAAAGGCAGTGCGCCAAGCATACTGAAGATTATCCATGCCAGTGCGACGACGATAAAACCTTCTCTTGCAAACATTGTCCTGCGCTTGATTTTTAACAACGACAAAGGCAGACCGACCAAAACGTTGATACCGATAACAGCAAGGAAGCAAAGCACTTCTTTTTCGCCGTATATCAGCGCAACGGCGGTAGGCAAAAGCATCAAAGCGGCTTCTATAAGAACGATGAGGCCGATTATCTTTAATACTAACTTTTGATTCATCTCGAGCCTCCGTTTATTCAAAGAGGTCGTCAATGCTGCAGATTCCCGACAGCATAGTAACGGCTATAACAGTATCCCCCGCCTCAATAGTGTCTTTTCCTGCGGGAGTAAAGATACGACCCCTTCGGCTAATGCTGGCAAGCAAAACATTTTTGCGTAATTTAAGTGTTTCAATAGGCTTACCGAGGAAGGAATGACCGTTATTGACAATAAATTCAAGCGCCTCTGCGTGACCGTCAATTATGTGATGAAGCGTAACGATATCGCTTGAATAAGATGAGTTTTGCATCGCACGGACATAACGGACGATGCCGTCGGCTGTCAAATTCTTCGGGTTGATAAGGCTGCCGACCTTCATATGGCGAAACATATGCTCAAAATCGCTGTGCTTAATCTTTGTTATTACCTTGATGTCGGGGTGCTTTTCAGAAATATACTGCGATATCAGCACGTTCTGCTCGTCTATTCCCGTCAGTGAAACGACAGCGTCGGCGCTCCCGATATCTTCTTCTTTAAACAGTGAGGTGTCGGTTGCGTCGCCGTGTATGATGGTGGCCTTGGGCAATAGCTCGTCAAGCTCTATGCAACGCTCGCGGTTGACTTCAACTATTTTGACCGAAACGCCTGCTTCAAGGATTAACTTTGACAGATAGTAGGTCAGCCTGCCGCCACCCATAATGACCACATTTTTTATTTTTGATGTGTTTTCGCCGATTCGCTTAAAGAAAGTGTTAGAATCCTTGTAGTTGGCGATAAAGCTTATAATATCGCCTGCCTTCAGCTGAAATGCACCTGTCGGAATATGGACTTCGCTGCCCCTCTTGACGCCGCAGATAAACGCGCGGCACTTTACGGCAGAAGCGATATCCTTTATAACGATGCCGTCAAGAATCGAGTCAGGCTTTATCGCGCAGGTGAACATCTCGACCCTGCCCTTGGCAAAGGGCTCGATCTTTGTGGCGGCAGGGCAACGCAATATACGTGATATTTCTCTGGCGGCGGACATTTCAGGATTAATGAACATACTCAGCCCGAGGTCTTCCTTTATAAGCGAGATTGAATTTGCGTATATGGGATTGCGAACTCTGGCAATAGTGTTTTTTACGCCCAGCTTTTTACTGATAAGGCAGATAAGCAGGTTCTTTTCATCAGACTCTGTCATTGATATCATCAAATCGGCGTCCTGAGCGCCCGCCTCAGTCAAAACCTCGTAGGAGGCGGCATCGCCCGTAATGCAAAATACATCAAGCTCGTTACCTATCTCTTCGGCAATGCGTGGGTCGGTATCTATTATAATAATATCGTGATTCTCGCGAACAAGCTGTTCGGCGATGGTGAGACCGACTTTTCCGCAGCCTGAAATAATAATTTTCATTTAATCATTCCTTTTAAGAAAAATGAATAGCCGCTTCATTATTGTCATTATACCCCTTTGTTACCAAAATGACAACAGTAATTTACAGTTAGCCGTTTTCACCAAGTAAAACACACAGCATAAGATGGAATGAAGGAAAAACAGCAAAGCAGGAGATAAAATGCAACCAATTTCGCTGTGCGAGCTTAAGCACGGCCAGCAGGCGACTGTAACAAAGGTGAATGTGAGCGGTAAATTAAGACGAAGGCTGCAGGACATAGGGCTCGTGCCGGGGGCACGGGTGGAGTGCATAAATTCAGGTCTGTTCGGAGATCCTGTGGCATACCTTATACGGGGCGCAGTTGTGGCGTTGCGCAAAGAGGATTCATCGGCTGTTTCAGTGCTGCCGGTTCAGTAAACTTAAAGGCATCGGTGTTAAATAATACCGGTGCCTTATTTATCAGGAGGGTGATTCTAATGGGACTCACAAATAAATCGACCGGAAGGGCGGCGCGCGGCGCGGAGAAACTGATGCCCCAAAACGGAGAGTCGGTCATTGCTCTGGCGGGCAACCCAAATGTGGGCAAAAGCACCGTTTTCAACGCGCTCACCGGCCTTAAACAGCATACGGGCAACTGGACGGGAAAAACGGTCGCGAATGCTTTTGGTAGGTGTAAGCCCAAATACGGCAACTGCATAGTGGCGGATTTGCCGGGTACTTATTCGCTTGCAGCGCGCTCTGATGAAGAGAGGGTGGCGCGCGATTTTATATGCTTCTCGGACCCTGATGCTGTGGTCATCGTCTGTGACGCTACCTGCCTTGAACGCAACTTAAACCTTGTTCTTCAGACACTGGAGATAACGAGGTCTGCGTCGGTTTGCGTAAACCTCATGGACGAAGCCGAACGAAAAGGTGTATCTGTAGATACAGACAGACTCAGCCAACTGCTCGGTGTGCCTGTCGTATCCACAAAAGCACGCAGTGGTAAGGGTATAGCGGAGATATTGCCGTCGCTTGAAAAGAACCCGCCGCCGCCCTTTAAAGTCGACTACCCCCAGCCGCTTGATTCGGCGCTCGATATCCTTGCGCCCGCTTTGGAGGGAAAGAAACTGCCTGCAAGGTGGCTTGCGCTGAGAATGCTTGAAAATGATTCAGAGCTTACAGAAAAAATCGACTCCTACCTTGGCGAGCGGCTGTTAGATGACGAAACGACCGCCTCGTTATATGAACAGGCACAAAATCTATTGCTTGAAAATGAGATATGCGGCGACGCACTGACCGACCTGATAGTGGCAGGCCTTCTGAATACAGCGAGCGATATATTTTCAGAGTGTGTTTTATCAGAAAACAAGTCAAGCCGGTCCTACCGTATGGACAGAATAATGACGGGAAAAGTTACAGGCACGCTGATGATGCTTATCACACTGCTTGCGATACTTTGGCTTACGATAACGGGTGCAAATTATCCCAGCGAATGGCTTTCCTCTTTGCTGTTTTCACTGGGTGATACCATTGACGGTTGGCTTGTATATATTTGCGTGCCTGATGCGGTTCGAAGTGCGTTGATAGACGGCGTGTGGAGAGTGCTTGCGTGGGTGACCTCGGTAATGCTGCCGCCGATGGCAATATTTTTTCCGCTTTTTACGTTGCTTGAGGACATAGGTTATCTGCCCAGAATCGCCTTTAACCTTGACGGCGCGTTTAAGCGCTGCAATGCTTGCGGTAAGCAGGCGCTTACGATGTGTATGGGCTTTGGATGCAACGCGGCAGGTGTCGTGGGATGCAGGATAATCGACTCGCCCCGCGAAAAACTGATAGCCATTCTTACAAACAGTTTCATTCCGTGCAACGGACGTTTCCCAATGCTTATAACGATCATTTCTATGTTTTTCGTCGTGTCTCAGTCGGTGTTTGGCACGCTTGCCTCAGCGGCAGTGCTGGCAGGAATAATCGTTTTCGGTATACTTATGACCTTTGCCGCATCAAAATTTTTGTCCTCTACCGTTCTTAAAGGCACCCCATCGTCCTTTACGCTTGAGCTTCCGCCTTACCGCCGGCCTCAGTTTCTGCGCGTGATAGTGCGCTCTATGCTTGACCGCACGATTTTTGTATTAGGCAGAGCCGTCGCAGTTGCGGCGCCCGCCGGCTTGCTTATATGGCTGATGGCAAATATATATGTGGGTGATGTGTCTTTGCTGAGAGCGTGTGCCGACGCGCTTGACCCTGTCGGCCGTTTCTTCGGTATGGACGGTGTTATCCTTATGGCGTTCATACTGGGTATGCCCGCAAACGAAATCGTACTGCCGATAGCGATTATGGCGTATATGTCCACCTCTACCGTTACCCAAATAACCGACCTTGGCTTTTTGCATCAACTGTTGGTCTCAAACGGCTGGACTCTGACCACCGCGATATGCGTTATGCTGTTCTCGCTTATGCACTGGCCGTGCACCACAACACTGCTGACGGTCAAAAAAGAAACGGGCAGTATAAAGTGGACTTTGCTTGCGGCGTTGCTTCCTACGGCGTGGGGACTTTTATGCTGTTTTTTGGTTAAAATATTAATGTCTGCGTTCGCTTGAACCTCTTGAAATGCAGCAGACTATATGTTAAAATTACAGAGATTATATATGCGTTTTTGCAAAGGAGAAAACATGATGTCAAAGATATACACATCTGTCGACCAACTTGTAGGAAACACGCCCCTGCTTGAACTTAAAGGAATAGAAAAAGCCTTTGATTTGCAGGCGAAAATATATGCAAAGCTTGAGTGCCTCAATCCGGCAGGCTCGGTTAAGGACCGTGTTGCCAAGGCGATGATAGATGACGCTGAAAAGAGCGGCAGGCTGACCGCTGGCTCCGTAATAATAGAGCCGACATCGGGAAACACCGGA
>CAYYGY010000023.1:0-8301 GCA_964471735.1 uncultured Eubacteriales bacterium | reverse complement strand
TCGCTGTTTTCGGAAAGGTCGCCGTATGAACGTGCTACCTTTATCTTTTCTGAAACCTCAACACGGGTAACCGTTTTAAGGCGGTCAAGCTCCTCCTCCAAGCGTTTAAGTCCGTCTGCGGTAAGTTTAAACTGTTTTACAGCCATTTTGAGATACACTCCGTTTCCCCGCCTAAAACGGCGGTACATTAGCAGAGCAGCCAATGCCCCACTTTCAACAATATATTATTATAATGTGTCATTACTGTCATGTCAAGTACAAAAAAGACTGCAAACCTGCGCTATCGGAATAAGCTTTTTTCCGTTTTTGAACGAATGAGGTACCAATCTGTCCACCTCGCCAAACAGCCTCTCACCCGAAAATGCCGTCAGCAGTTCAAACACATCGTGCGACTCAAGCAGTTTTTGCGAAAACGGCGCATTTATGCAATTTTCTGTCACCGTCAGACCATCTGCACCTGAAAGGTCAAACATTACCTTCGGCAGTTCGATAGCGCCGAAACCGCTCAGTCCGTCTGGCGCTATCACGGCTTCACAATCTGAAATCGCGCCCGCTGAATCGGTTACCATCGGCGCGGCTCCTATGCTGTCAAAAAGCCTGTCGGCAAGCTCTGTGTAGCTTTTGACCTGCTTTGTGACCACTGTTACCGTTTTGGCAGATTCGAGCAGCCTTGGCACTATGTTTGAGTACTTTCCCTCTCTGTCGAGCAAGGCTACACCGACCGACTGACCGCTTTGGGCAGACTTTTCAACGGCGTACATCGCACCGTTGAGCAGTATCTTTCTTCTGAGCCCCTCGCCGTTTATGCCGCGAAGCCTGCACCCTTCAGGCAATCTAACCCCTCTGGGCAATACAGTCACACTGCCCAAAGCTATCTGCTGCTCAAGCAGCTCCCAAGGAACACCCAACGCAGTGCGGACTGTCACCTCGCAGTACGGTGTGCCCGCAACTGAGCAGAGCTCAAACTGTGTCCGCTTACCGAAATGGCGAAACAAAAACCGTTTTATACCCTTTTTCGGCATCTGTTCATCAAAGACAACAACATATATCATAACAAAACCTCCGTTTACAAATTAATATGTTGTTTTTTTCACAGATAAAACACGGTTTACAAATTGATTTCTTTGTTGTAAAATGTAGAGGTAAATTTGTTTAAAGGAGGGGTCAGTGTGTCAGCACCGCTTGCAGACAGAATGAGGCCGCAAAGCCTTGATGCTGTTGTAGGCCAGCACCATTTGCTCGGCGAGGGCAAGGTACTGCGCCGTATAATCGAGGGCGGTAAAATACCGAATATGATATTCTACGGTCCGTCCGGTATCGGAAAGACGACGGTCGCCTCGATAATCGCAGGCAAGACCAATATGCGCCTTCACAGGCTAAACGGCACGACTGCCTCCACTGCGGACATAAAGCAGGTTATCGACGAGTTGGGCTCGTTTGCCGCTATGGACGGCATACTGCTGTATCTTGATGAGATACAGTATTTCAACAAGCGCCAACAGCAGACCCTGCTTGAATATATCGAAAACGGCAGTATAACGCTTATCGCATCGACCACTGAGAACCCTTATTTTTATATTTACAACGCGATCTTGTCGCGCTCGACCGTTTTTGAGTTCAAGCCCGTTGAGGTCAGCGAAATCGAAACGGCGGTACGGCGTGCTGTGGACTTTTTAGCGAAAGAGCAGGCGCGCACGATAGTTATATCAGATGAGGCGGTGAATATTATCGCGTCGGGCTGCGGCGGCGATGTAAGAAAATCTATAAACGCCGTTGAATTGTGCGTTTTATCGGGCAATATAGACAGTGACGGCACTTGCACCGTCACCGCCGACATCGCACGCGAGCTGTCACAGCGCAGTTCGATGCGCTATGACCGTGACGGCGACCAGCACTACGATATACTGTCTGCGTTTCAGAAATCTTTGAGAGGCAGTGACCCTGACGCCTCTTTACACTATCTTGCAAGACTGCTGACCGCCGGCGACCTGCCCAGCGCCTGCCGACGGCTGCTTGTCTGCGCGTGCGAGGACGTCGGCCTCGCGTATCCGCAGATAATTCCGATAGTCAAATCGTGTGTAGACACCGCACTGCAGGTAGGCCTGCCCGAAGCAGAGATACCGCTTGCAGACGCAGTTATCATGGTGGCGCTTGCACCCAAATCCAACACTGCCAACGAGGCGATAAAAGCCGCCGATGCAGACATTCTGTCAGGTAAAACGGGCGATATCCCTGCATATTTGAAAGACGGTCACTACCCAGGTGCACAGAAACTGGGCAACGCTATCGGATACAAGTATCCGCACGAGTTTAAGAACCGATATGTAAAGCAACAGTATTTACCCGACATATTAAAAGACAGGAAGTACTATCATTACGGAGAAAATAAAAACGAGCAGATGTTTAAAGCGTATTGGGATAAAATAAAGGAGCAATCTTGATTCAGCAAAGGAGTTTGTCCCGATGTCACTCTCTGTATCACGCAAATACAAGACGCTGTTAAGGGCACGGCTGCTTGTCTGCGCGTGCCCTGCAATCTTCATATTTATAATTTTGTACGGATCGTATACGTTGTTCGCATCTATAGGCATCGCTGTGTCGGTCACGGCGGTGCTTGTTGTTTTTTGTTTCTACATTCCGCTTTATGTCAAAAGCTGCTGTGTTACCTTGTTCGACAGCGCTGTGTCCGTAAGCAAAGGCGTTATATTCAAGCGCAAATTTATACTGCCTGAACCGAGCACGCTCTTCGGCGAAGCGGTGCAGACGCCTTTGTCGGCTCTGCTGGACATAAAGACGGTCAGGATATATTCGGTGCGCCGCGCCCTGTCCGTCGGCTGGCTTGGCACCGCTGACGCGCAGTTGTTGCTTGACCGCTTTGCGAGGTAGACGATGGCAGAAAAGATTTACCGCGAGCGTGCGCATCCGCTGACCGTCGTTAAATTTATCCGCAAGGCGCTGTTGCTCCTGCTTTTGCCTGTGGCGAGAGAAATTCTGGATTATATAAGCTTTGGCACACACCCCTCCTTGGTCGTTTGGGACACAGTGCTTGCCGCCGTTATAGCCATATACGGCGTGATGAGGTGGCGTCGCTTTGTTGTGACGGTATCAGGCGGCATTTTAACTGTTACCTCAGGCTTGATATTCACCGCAACAACACAGATAAAGCTGAAAAACATTGCCTGCGTTTATGTTGAAGAAAGCCCTTTTTTGGCTGTGTTCGGCGCAGTTAAGGTCATCATTGACACAGATGCGAGAAAAATTAACAATGCCGATCTTTCCTTTTATCTCAGCAAGAAAAAGGCAGAAATGCTTTGCAGTTTTGTTAAAGCAGAACGGCCGAAAAAGCAGGTCTGCCGCTGTCCGATGCGGCAGGTGCTTATTTTGTCGCTGTCAAACGCGTCGGCCCTGTCGGGCCTGCTTGTGGCGGCGACGCTGATAAACAATGTGGGCAAGGTTGTGGGAAACGAGTTTGAAAACCGTCTGGTCGAAACACTCGGCTCTGTCACCGCCTTTGCCTCGCAGGTAATTCCCCCGACAGCTTTGGCTGCTGCGGTGATACTTGTCGCAGGGTTTGGAATTTCATTTTTGATCGCTATATTAAAGCACGCAGGCTTTACCCTGTCAGTCAGTGAGGACGCCATGCTTGTTACACAGGGGCTGATAGGGCGCAAGCGGTCGCTTATCGGCCGCAGGGCGGTGGGCGCGGTTACAATAGAAACGTCGCCGATAATGAGGCTGTTCGGGCGTTGCTCGGTCATACTGCACGCCGCAGGATACGGCGCGCCGAGGGCGGAAAGCGCCGCCGTCATTCCCGTTGAAAAGACGGCCGATGCGGAAGTTTCTCTTAAAAAATGCGGACTTGTCTTCTGCAAAAACGAACCGCTGACCCTTAACGTACCCAGACGTGCGATTAGCAGGGCTTTATTTATACCCTGTGTTTATATGGCGGTTATAATTGCAGTTGCGGCGCTGAGTTTGATCATATTCAGAAAACTAATACAGTTTACGATTATACTTGCGCTGTTTCTCGGTACCGCCGACGCATATTGGCTTTTCATCAGGGTCAGGCACGTTTTGAAAGGCGGTGCGTCACTGGACGGCGGCATCAGGCTGTGCGGATACCGATTTTTTACCGAGACCGACTCTCGCTTTAAGGCGGGACATACGGATTGCATCACGCTTACTCAAGGGCCGTTTGACAGGCGGAGGAATCTGTGCACACTCAAGGTCACGCTCAGGAGTAAAAACAGGTACACATCGCGTGTGAAAAACCTTGATATGGCTCAGGCCGAAGACGAGGTCGCCCGTGTCTTCGGTGTATAAAAATCAGCCTGCCCTTAAAAACGAGCAGGCTGATTTTTTATTATTCGGTTATCTGCATACTGTCGATTATCTTTTTTGCAAGCTGTTCGGGCATATCCTCATATCTTGCAAACTCAAGGGTGAAGGTTGCCCTTCCCTGCGTCAGCGAGCGCATGGCGGTTGAAAAGTCGTGCATCTCTCCGACAGGCACCTCGGCAAGTATCTCGCTTTGCTTTTGGCCTATAGGATTCATGCCCAGCACGCGGCCTCTGCGCTTGTTTATATCGCCGATGATATCGCCCATATAGTCGTCGGGTGCATTTACCGTAAGGGTACCGACAGGCTCCAGCAATACGGGGTTGGCCTGCTTGAGTCCGTCTTTGTATGCGATAGATGCGGCCGTCTTAAACGCCATTTCAGACGAGTCTACAGGGTGATAAGAGCCATCGACCAGCGTCGCCTTAAGTCCCACAACGGGATAGCCTGCAAGCACGCCCTTCTGCGCGCTGTCACGCAGGCCTTTTTCAACGGCAGGGAAAAAGTTTTTCGGCACAGAGCCGCCGAATATCTTTTCTTCAAACAGCATTTCTGTTCCGTCATACGGCTCAAATTCTATCCAGACATCACCAAACTGGCCGTGTCCGCCCGACTGCTTTTTATGTCTGCCCTGAACCTTTACCTTCTTGCGTATTGCCTCTCTGTATGCTATCTTCGGTATCTCAAGCTTCATATCAGTCGCAAACTTGGTCTTTAACTTAGACGCTATCACATCAAGGTGCGACTCGCCCAAACCTGAGAGTATCTGCTCGCCCGTTTCGGTGTCAAGCGCAAAGCTTACGGTGGGGTCCTCCTCCATAAGTCT
This sequence comes from uncultured Eubacteriales bacterium, assembly GCA_964471735.1. Lineage (GTDB taxonomy): Bacteria > Bacillota > Clostridia > Oscillospirales > Acutalibacteraceae > RGIG2206. The sequence continues at coordinate 3,137 of CAYYGY010000023.1, read as the reverse complement.
GTAAAGCGAAGCGGCTATCTTTTCCTCGTCGCCCTTCTTGACAGCATAAACGGCCATTGACAAATTCGGCTTCGGATAGTCGATCGAGTCAAGCGTAACCACATTTGCCGCATCGCAGACGGTATCGCCTGTCATAACCGCGCCGAGCTTTGCGGCGGCACCTATATCGCCTGCACCGATGTACTCTGCGTCAAGCTGCTTGCCGCCCTTCATAACAAGCGGCTTGCCTATCCTAAGTTCCTCGCCTGTGCGGGCGCAGACAAGTTTTGATGAGGCAGATATTTTGCCTGAAACGACCTTAAACATAGATATCTTGCCTACAAACGGGTCGGCAACCGTCTTGAACACGATTGCGGCGGCGATGCCCGACGCGTCACATTTTATACCGCTGTCGGTGACCGTATCGGCCGCAGGCATTATCTTGGTCATTATATCAAGCGCAAGGTCTACGCCGGCACATATCTGCTGTGCGCCCGCGAAAACAGGGACTATCTCGCCTGATGCGATGCCTTTTTTAAGGCCTGCAATTATCTCGTCAACGGAGAGGGCCTCGCCCTCAAAATATTTTTCCATAAGCGCCTCATCCTGCGACACCACCGCCTCCAGCATAAGCTCGCTCAGGCTCTTTACATTGTCGTCGTCAGGCACAGCGCACTCGGCCGCTTTGCCGTCTGCATATGTATAGGCCTTGCCGCTGATGAGGTCGACATAGCCGGCAACTGCATCACCGCTGTAAAACGGCACCGTGATAGGACATATCGCCGAGCCGTAATGACCCGTCAGCGCGGACATGACCTTATTGTATGCCGCGTGGGAAGAATCCAGTTTGCCTATAAAAAAGGCCCTCGGCTTTCCTGCGTTGTCACAAAGCTCATACGCCTGCTCGGCGCCAACGTTCAGCCCCGACTTGCCTGACAAAACTATCAGCGCAGAATCAGCCGCTCTGACAGCTTCTCTTACGCCGGCGGCAAAATCAAAAAGGCCGGGTGAATCAATAAAATTAATCTTATGACCGCCCCGCTCAAGCGCGGCAACCGATGTCGAAATGGAAACACAGCGCTTCTTCTCCTCTGCGTCGCTGTACATAAACAGGGTGCCGTCAGCCGCCTTGCCCATACGCTCTACGTCACCGCAAAGCCACGCGGCGGCTTCGGCAAAGGTAGACTTACCCGAGCTTGAATGACCAAGCAAAGCGATATTCAGAATTTTGTCGGGTGAATAGTTTTTCATAAGATTTATCTCCGTTTCTGCCGGTAATTCGGCCGATTTAATACAATCCAAAACATCTATATCTCAGGTATTTTGTTTTTGTAAACGTATTATAGCATAATAACTAATTGATTTCAACATAACAAAAGATATTTTGTGTAAAACATATAAAAACAAGCCTGTACATAGTGTTATATTGCCAGTTTTCTTTTTCAGGTATATCTAAAAGCGCTTATTTCATTTTATGCCGCTTGTACAATCAATATTTGTAATTTTGGTTTTGATATAAAAAAACCAGCCGCAAGAGAACATTCTCCTGCGGCTGGTTTAAATCATTTCTGTTTACATTTTAGACAGTTCTTCATTTACAACGCGGTTGACAACGGCGGGGTCTGCCTTGCCTGCCAAAGCGCGCATCGTCTGGCCGATGAGGAAGCCGACCGCCTTAGTCTTGCCGGACTTAAAGTCGGCAACTGACTGCGGATTTGCCTCAAGCACCTTCGCAACGGCGTCTTTTACAACGCTGTCGTCGCTGACCTGCTCAAGATTGTTTTCCTTTATATACGTATCAATATCAATAGGCTCTTTGAACGCGACGGCAAATATCTCTCTCGCCTTCTTGCGGTTAAGCGTGCCCTTTTCACAAAGCTCGATAAGGCGCGCGAGCATCTGCGGTGTGACTGTCATATCCTTTGCTTCAACGGCCTCATCCTTAAGCAAACGCATAAGGTCGCCCATTATCCAGTTGGAAACCTCTTTCGGCTTGCCGCAAAGCTCGGTCGTGGCCTCGAAGAAATCGGCAAGCGCCTTTTGGCCGGTTATCATATCGGCATCGTACTCAGGCAAACCGAAATCAGCGATATAGCGCGCCTTCTTTTCCTTTGCCATTTCCGGCAGCGTTGCTTTTACCCTGTCATACCACTCGTCGCTTATCTCAACGGGCGGAATATCAGGTTCGGGAAAATAGCGGTAGTCCTGCGCATTTTCCTTACTGCGCATAGCATACGAGCGCTCTTTGTTATCGTCCCAGCGGCGTGTTTCCTGAACCACCTTGCCGCCTTTTTCTATAACCTCTATCTGGCGCTTGGTTTCATATGCGATCGCACGGCCGATGGCCTTGAAGGAGTTAAGGTTCTTCATCTCTGTACGGGTGCCGTACGGCTCACCCGTTTGATGAACGGAAAGGTTTATATCGGCGCGCATCGAGCCTTCCTGCAGTTTGCAGTCGGAAACATCGAGGTACTCAAGCGTAGACTTAAGCTTTTCAAGATATGCCAGCACTTCCTCAGCCGAGCGGAAATCAGGCTCGCTTACGATTTCAATAAGCGGCACACCGCAACGGTTATAGTCGCACTTGGTCATATCTATCATCGGGTCGTGGATAAGCTTGCCCGCGTCCTCTTCCATATGAATTTCGCGAATGCGTATCTTCTTTTCAACTCCGCCTACCTCTATCGGTACATAGCCGTTGCGGCAGATGGGCAGATAAAGCTGTGATATCTGATATGCCTTGGGCAGGTCGGGGTAGAAATAGTTTTTACGGTCAAATTTGTTGTATCGGGTAATCTCACAGTTGAGCGCGATACCCGCCTTCATAGCGTACTCAGCGACCATACGGTTGAGTACCGGCAACGTGCCGGGCATACCGGTGCAAACGGGGCAGCAGTGCGTGTTAGGCTCTCCGCCGAACTCGGTCGTGCAAGAGCAAAATATCTTTGTTTTAGTTGAAAGCTCTACGTGGACTTCAAGTCCCATAACGGTTTCCCAAGCCATATCAGTGCGCCTCCTTTGCGGTCTTTTTGTGATAATCAGTCACCTGCTGATAAGCGTGCGCTGTGTTGAGCACGGTGAAATCGTTAAGCGCCTGACCTATAAGCTGGACGCCGATGGGCATACCGCCTTTGTCAAAGCCGCAGGGCATACTCAAA
>CAYYGY010000022.1:0-8301 GCA_964471735.1 uncultured Eubacteriales bacterium | reverse complement strand
ACTCAAGCCAAGCACCTCTGTTAGGGATAATGGTAGAGTTGAAAAGCTTTCTGCCGGACTTGTCTATCTCAGCGTCAAAATAAACGCCCGGTGAACGGACAAGCTGAGATACAACGACACGTTCAGCACCGTTGATAACAAAGGTACCGGAATCGGTCATAAGCGGAAAGTCACCGATAAATACCTCGCTTTCCTTTATCTCGCCGGTTTCTTTGTTAAGCAACTGAGCACGCACACGCAACGGCGCCGCGTAGGTGGTGTCACGCTCTTTACATTCCTGAACGGTATACTTAGGCTTATCATCAAGACGATAATCTATAAAGCTGAGAACCAGATTATGAGAAAAATCGGACACAGACGAGAAGTCGTTGAACACCTCACGCAATCCCTCATCTAAAAACCACTGATAGGAATCCTTCTGGATCTCAATAAGATTGGGCATATCCAAGACATTATTGATCTTGGAAAAGCTCATACGGACATTGTTGCCGAACTTGACGGGCTTAACGCTCACCATAGGCTTTATCACTCCTTCATATGATTAGCCGAACTCGGCGTCGCTACCATAAACAACCTCTTGATTTTGGTGCAAACATATGCTACCATATACGAATCGGAACATAGTTTAAGGTATAGACACCCATTTTTATGCAGTTTAATATTATACTGCATCGTTTTTTACTTGTCAAGGAGAATATTGTAAATATTTTATATTTTTTATTAACGCCCCCGCCGCTGTAAAACACCGGCCTGTTTTTTTGTACATAACGACTATTGAAGACGTGCCGTCCTTATAATATAATGTATCCGCACGGTGTTTTTCGACGCAAAACGACTGTGTCATTCTCACTGAAGGAGGTTTTAAATTGACCAAAAACGGAATATTCAGGTCTGCCCTTTCGCTCTTGTTGGGGTTGGCAGTTATCACAACGATAATATTTTCTGCGCCGTCAGTTTTTGCCGAAACCTCTCTTACGGGAATAGTCACCACCTCGTCTGACCCGCTGAATGTTCGCAGTGCACCGAATTCAAGCGCAAGTCTGGTCGGTACAGTACCTAAAGGCGCCACCGTCAATGTGCTTGACACTTCAAATTCAAGCTGGTATTACATTCAGTACGAAAGTATAAAGGGCTATGCCTCGTCTAAATACATACAGCTTGTCACTGTCGACGACGACAGCGATTTTGAAACCTATATGACACAGCAGGGCTTCCCCGAAAGCTACAAGACCTATCTTCGTACCCTGCACGCTCTTCACCCTGACTGGACCTTTGTTGCCAACAAGACGGGCATCGACTGGAACAAAGCCGTCAGTGCCGAATGTGCGCAAGGTGTAAGTCTTACTGCTAAGGATTACTCTATCGGCTCTGAACTTTCATACGAAAAGGGAGCATACAATTTTGAGACTTCATCGTTTGTTGTCTATGACAGCGGCGGTTGGGTCATGGCTTCTGCCGCGTTGGTCGAATACGCGCTCGACCCCAGAAATTATCTTAACACTACCTACGTATTTGCGTTCAAGACGATGTCCTACTCCTCAAACGAAACATACGAAGGGGTAACAAGCATCGTTAAAAACTCGTTCTTAAACGCGCCTTACCCTGATGGACTTGAAGATTCAGCCCAGTTTGCAACCTACGCTGATGCAATAATCGCCGCCGCAAAGGAGGCGGGCATAAGCTCGTATCATCTGGCGTCATACATAGTTCAGGAGCAGGGCAATTCTGGTACAGAGCTTTCGTTCGGTACTTATCCGAACATTGAGGGCTACTACAATCTGCTGAATATCAACGCATACAGCTCTGACGGTAAATCTGCCCGCCAGATGGGCGCAGAATATGCCAAGTCTGTCGGTTGGGACACCCCTTACAAGTCGTTGCTGGGCGGTGCGAAAAAAATTGTTTCAGGATATATAAACGTTGGTCAGGACAACATTTATCTTAAAAAGTTTGACCTCGCACCAAGCGGCGGATATTTCAATCATCAATATATGACCAATATCAAAGGTGCATTTGCAGAGGCATCAAAGCTTACCTCGGCATATGAGGAGTTTTCAGATACAAACTACACCTTCAACATACCCATATTTGACAATATGCCTGAATCGGCATGCCCCAAGCCTACCTCTACAGGCAGTAACAACAACGTTCTTAAATCTGTTTCTGTCGAGGGACAAGCTCTGACCCCATCGTTTGACAAATACACCTATACCTATGACCTTATCGTTGAAGCAAGCGTAAAATCAGTCAATATTACGGCTACACCTTATGATTCAACCGCTAAAGTCAGCGGCGCAGGCACCGTTTCGCTGAACTCCGGCAGTAATACGGTCAACATTGTTTCTACGGCTGCGTCCGGTTCGATAAGGACATACACGCTCAACATCTTTTGTCAGGAGGGCGGCGAGGAAGAGCCGGTTACACTTCCGCCCGCCATCAACGGCAGTTACAGTGTCGGTGACTTCATAACCGGTGTGGCCATCGGCACAGATGTTTCCGATTTTAAAACAAAGCTCGGCGTTTCAAACGGAACGGTTGAGGTATATGACTCATCAAGCAAGGAAAAGTCCGGCGTTATGGCCACAGGCGATGTTGTCAAGATATCACAGAACGGCGAAGTCAAACTGACATACACTGTTGTCATCTACGGCGATACAAACGGCGACGGAAAGGTAACCACAGTTGACCTGCTTGTCGGCCAGCGTCACATTCTTAATGTCGCCGTCCTAAACGGCGCAAAGTTAGAAGCCTGCGATATAAACCGCGACGGCAGGGCCTCTACCGTTGACTTGCTCGCAGGTCAACGCCATATACTCGGCATAACACTTATAACGCAATAGGAGGACTGTGATGAAAAAGCTGTTTTCTAAATCTCTTTGCATCATTTGTATAATGACCTTCATCACTGCGCTTTGTGCAGTCAATGTTTCGGCGGCAAGCGCCTCAAGTGCGATATCCGCCAGCCCGTCAAGTGTCACTGTCGGCAATACTTTCACCGTCACTGTAAAGGTGTCATGTGCTTCAATAGGCTCTGCGGAGGGCAGTTTAACCTATGATTCATCAGTCATTGAGTTTGTTTCGGGAAGCGATGCCGCCGGTGCTTCGGGCAGCCTAAAACTATCAAAATACGCATCGTCCGACGGCGTAGGCTCGTTTACTTTCTCGCTGACCTTTAAGGCGCTCAAGGCAGGCTCGACCACCGTCACCTTCACGCCGACTGAGGTTGCCAACTGGTCGACCGAGATCGTAAGTTGCTCATCAGCCAGCACAAAGGTGACCGTCACAAGTCCCGCCGCTCTTTCAAGCAACGCCAACCTTAAATCGCTCAAGGTGTCCTCGGGCACCCTTTCTCCTGCGTTTTCGCCAAACACCGTCAACTACACCGTCACCGTACCCTACACTGTGACGAAGCTTACTATGTCGGCAACGACTGAAGATTCTGCCGCTACTTTAAGCGTAAGCGGAAGCCAAAATCTTTCTGTAGGTAAAAATGTACGTGCAATCACCGTGAAGGCAGCAGACGGCACGACAAAAAAATACACCGTCACCGTAACAAGGCAAGCAAACGACGGCACCGTTTCCGAGACGCCTGTGACAAGCCAGCCGACCGTTGAATCGGAACAGCCGTCAATCAGCAACACCGTTACCGTTACAGTTGACGGTGAGGCCATGACGGTCGTTGAAGACCTCAGCGAGGTCACTCTCCCTGCAGGTTTTACCGTTGACGAAGTCACCATAAATGACAAAGCTGTTATTTGCATAAAAAATGCGTCAGGCCTGAAAATGCTCTATCTCAACGACGGGGAAACCAACTGCTTTTACATTTACGACAGCGAGAACATCTCGTTTACCAAATATCGCACAATAACCGTCAAAGGCGCTTCATACGTGCTTGTTGACAAGCCGCGAAACACGGCAGTGCCCGAAGGATTCACCTCTACAGAGGTAAGGATAAACGAAACCGATGTTCCTGCTTGGCAGGCAAGCGGTGAAGAATTTAAAGATTTTTACCTGATTTATGTAAGCTCTGAAAGCGGAAATTTAGGTTTCTACCTTTATGATTCTGCTGAGGATACAATCGAAAGGTATGTGGATTTCGGCAGTTTAAGCGAGCCTGCGGTCACAGAGCCCCAGAAAGAGGACCCGTTTTATGTTGAGTATTCGCTTTACATCATTATCGCGCTGGGCGTGGTAGCGGTCGGACTTGCAGGTGCGCTGACAGTGGTTATTATGAAAAAGCGCGCGGTCAATCAAAACGATTCAAAAGATGATTTGTCAATAGACGAGAATATAAATTCGATAAACTTTGATTTTGATGATGACGAATAAATAGTTAAAGGGACAGATGAAATTTGGTTCATCTGTCCCTTTAATGTATTATGTGCAGAGAAAATGAAACACTAACTTTACCGGAGGCGGTAAAGTGAAAACGAAAAGTAAAATTCTAAGTGCAGCAGGCGGAATAGGCGTTGGGTTTATAAACGGTCTGCTGGGTGCAGGCGGAGGAATGTTAGCCGTACCCTTGCTTAAAAAATGCGGACTTAAGACCAAAGAGGCGCACGCAGGGTCAATAGCGGTGATACTTCCCCTTTCAGTGATAAGCGGCGTTATGTACATTCTAAACGGCAAGGTCACGCTGAGCGATGCTATCGGCTATATGCCGGCAGGCGCTGTCGGGGCGGTAATCGGTGCATGGTTGCTGGGCAAGCTGGACGACAAGTGGATACGCCGTATTTTTTCTTTATTTATGATTTGGGCAGGAGTAAGGATGATGATGAAATGAGCTGGATAGCAGGCATACTCTCAGGCATTGCAGGTGCGCTGGGCGTCGGCGGAGGCGGTGTGCTTATAATCTACCTCGTCGTATTTGCAAACATCGACCAGATAACAGCGCAGGGCATCAATTTGCTGTTCTTTCTGCCCTGCGGTGCTGTAGCGATAATAATACACGCTGTCAAAAAGCGCATCAGGTGGGCGACAGTTTTACCCTGTGTTGCCGGAGGTGTGGCAGGCGTGCTTTTAGGCACATGGGCGCTTGGTTACATCAGTGCAGGCTTGCTGGGCAAGGTGTTTGCCGCCGGACTTATTTTACTTGGGATAAAGGAACTTGTTTCAAGCTTTAAAAAGGGCAAAGCAAAAGCCGATGAGTGAAAATCACTCATCGGCTTTTATTATTGTTTTATTGATGCAAAATAATCGACTATACCCTCGACAGTGTGCTTTGCAAGCGCTTCGTTGTGGCTGTCTGCCTTTATCATTTCAAGGTCTTCGGAGTTGGTTACAAAGCCGTTCTCAGTCAAAATAGAGGGACAGCACGACACCCTCGTTACGTAAAACGGATAAAACTGTACACCTCTGTCAACCGTAAAATCACCCTTAACTCGCTCATAAACGCTGTCTGCAAGCGCCTTTGAAAACGGAGAAAAATAGTAGTTTTCATACCCTCTTGCAGAGGTGCTCGTCGATGCGTTTCTGTGCACCGAAATAAACAGATCAGGCATAACCTCGTCCGTTTGCTTCGTCCTTTCGTCAAGCGACACCGTCGTGTTGTCTGTGCGCGTCATTATTACGGTTGCGCCCAGATTCTCAAGCTCGCGCTGTATCTTCTTTGCCAGCATAAGGTTGAGCACAGCCTCGGTATACTGGCTTGACGAACCGACTGCACCTACATCGCCTCCGCCGTGACCTGCGTCAACTACGATTACCGCGCCCTCCAACGAATATCCGTATGAGTTTACCGACTCAGTCGCCTGATAGGGATTGAGAAAATAAAACTCAAGCTGGTTATCCTCGTTATACTGCGCTATCCAGCCGTAAAACATACCCTCTTGCTTAAGCCATAGCCTGAGCGCATAGTTTCCGCTTTCGCATTTGATCCACTCCGCCTTGCTGAACACGGGATTGTCGCCCAGTTCGACCTTGCCCTGACCCGAAACGGTATAGCAAAACTCAAGGTCTATATACTGATATGTAGTTGAAGTTACGGAATAATCAGGTCTGCCGCTTTTGGGATAGGGGTCTGCATAACTTTGCGGTGCAAGTGTAACGTTAAACGGCGCCTTCCACGCAACGTCAAAGGTTATCACCGTGTGCCTGCCGTTGTTGACGGTGTCAACCGCTGTGACGGTATTGGTTTCGGGCAGAGTAGCCTTGAATATCTTTATGTTTTCATCTGAGTATACACGCTTGCCGTAATCAAGATTACGGAAGCTGTTTGTGTTACCGCTTTCGGGATTGTTAAAGACGATATCGGTGTCACTGCAATAGTCGACCGTTCCCTGAGGCAGGTAGGCGTTGGTCGGGCGGCTGCGTTCGTCGGTCGGGGTTATTATGTCAAGGGTTTCGGTCTGGTACGTCGCTACCTCAGCGACATACCTGTCGCCGACGCCGACCTGAATACCGTAGCCGCTTTCATAAACGGAGGACGCCGTACCGCTTGTAACGGACGAGGTGGTATCCTTAGCCCGTACTATTATCTTGCCGCCCGCTTTGGTTTCGGATTCGCCGTTTCTGACGGCGGTTATTATAAGTTCGCCCACCTCTATAGGTACCACATCTGCCTCCGGCATCGTAAACTCGGCAGTGAAGCTGACGAAACTTTCGCTGACGTCGTTGGTCGCCGCCGCGCCGCCCACCATATCGACGACCTGATTTCCCAGTCTGGCCTTTACGGTACAGCCGTTATACGCAATTACACCCACCGTGACCGACACACCGCCGTCGTAGTACACCTCTTCAGACGGATATATGGATTTTATCAGCACCTTGTTGTACGTTACTGTGTAGGTTTCACTGGTTTCTTTGTGGGCAAACACAAAGGTGTTTTTGCCTGCCTCAAGCTTTAATGTAAGGGTGAAATAACCCGTAGCTGTACGTTCTACATCTTTTCCGTTTAACGTGAGTGGGTAGTTAGGGTCGGACGAGCCTATAAAACTTACCGTATCCGAGTATGTGGAAAAATCGTGTGATGACGGTGACTGAACGGTAAGCGTGCGTATGCCGTATTCCTCATCGGTGATGCTTGCCAAAAGTGCGGTCAGTTCAGCAAAGTCAGTGTCAGCCTTATCGACGACATTAAAGCTGTCGAATATAAAGCCGGTGTTTGCCCTTTCAACCAGATAATCGCACTGCTGACAAAGCATTGAGACTGTGTTTTCAGTATCTACCTTTGACGACGGCATATTAAAATAAACCTCAACGCCGTCCTCAGCGCTGTCTATCCAAGAATCTGCGTAAGCCTTGAAATCCTCCAAGGCTGTAAAGTCACTAACAACCTCAACGAAATCAAGCGCTCCGTCTTCCGCCCATGTCTTTGAGTTTTCAAAATCATTGAGAGGCACACTCGCACCGACGCAGACTCCCCCGCCTGATATCCTGACTTCTTTTGCAACTCTGCCTACGAATTTACCCAGCATAAGGCCGGCAAACTCCTCATATCCCATTGAACCGCCGTTTGCGGTGTAATCGGAATATGTGGGATTATTTTTATCCAGCTCAGACGGTGCCAATATCACCCCGTCAGCACCGTACGACAGGCAAAGATATGATATCTCGTTGGACGACTCGGTAACGCTCGAATCACTGCATATATTATACTGATTTGAGCTGTCAGGCATCGCGAGGGGATCTGCCTTTACAAATACCAACATTGCCTTTTTGTGCGCGGTGTCAATTATGTATCTCAAGTAATCGTTACCGTCTAGGCTTTCGAAGATGCTGCTTTTATATATCGCCTTGCCTGAAGAAAGCGACTGCACTACGATGCAGTTAAAGCCACTGTCATACGCCTTTGTAATCTTTGATTCGACCTGCGTCTGCCAGTCGTCTGAGGAAAAATCCTCAACTTTTAGAGTTACGGCGAGTATGGATCTTGGCGCATCTGCATCAGGCTCCTCAACCTTTTCAACGGGGTCTGCGGTTAAAGGCACACTGCTGTTTTTATTAAAATATATCAACAAAAAGGTGCACGTTACAACTGACACAACAACCATAACAACAGCCAGCACCGCAAGCAACCTGTGCCGCGATGCGAAGGCCTTTATTTTTTCTGATATCGGCTTTTTTACCGACGCTGCGTTTTGCATATTAATTATCCTCTCGGTATGTTAATGCGAGGAGAGTTGAAGCCGAACCGCCTCGCATTAACTGCACAGTTTTTTCACGCCTGCACGCTCTGCGGCGTGTGTTTCACTATCCGCAAAAAAAGTGCTGTACGAGTATAATACAAATCCCCTGCAGAACTCGTCATTACGGGTGCCGCCTATTTGCCGTGAAAGTATATCGTCTTGCTGGCTCCACTCT
>CAYYGY010000021.1:0-8480 GCA_964471735.1 uncultured Eubacteriales bacterium | reverse complement strand
CACTATTTTGGCCGCATCGTCTAATGCAAACGCAGAGCAGATGCGCCGTTTTGTTGACAAGTTTAACCAAATAACAAAGAAAAAAGGGCCTGAAAAAAGGCCTGATTTCAGGCCTGAGCACAAGGGGCCCTTCCCTAAGCCTGAAAAGCCGTATCCCGAGGGCGGTCAAAACCGCATATTCAGTAACATCAAGGGAAAGAGCCACACGTTTTTCAGGCTTCTCGGCTTCTTCAAGCCCTACAAACTGCAGATGCTTCTGACGGTGCTTTGCTTTGTTGCTACCGGTCTTATGAGCATCGTTTCGCCGTACTTAAGCGGAACAATCCTTTACGGCGAGGTGCTCGAAAATGCGGTAATCGGGCAGTCGGTCATATCTGCAAAAGCGATAACCGCATTGCTGGCCGTCGTATTGACTATGCTGGGTATCAAGATCGCAAACCAGTTTTTTAATTTCCTGCACAGCATCATAGTCGCAAAATTCGTGCCTTTTGTAATAAGAGATATCAAAAGCAAAGTCTTTGAGTCAATGAGCAGGCTTTCGATACGCTTTTATCAAAGCCGAGAAACAGGCACACTTATGACGAGGGTCCTTAACGATGCGTACGAGGTCACGTATCTGTTCATCGACCACCTTCCTGCAATGATGGTCGATTTGGTCACGGTAACGGCGGCGTTTGTGATAATGCTTACCCTTAATTGGAAACTGACATTGCTTGCCGTATGCCTTATTCCTGTACCTGCTGTTGTCACTATGCTTATAATGCCGTTGCTCTGGACCGCTCACGGCAGAAGGCACAGGGCACAGCGGCGCCTTAACTCGCAGATAAACGATAATCTGACGGGCGCAAGGGTCGTGCGTGCTTTCGGCACGCAGGACGGCGAAAAGCAACGCTTTACCTTTGCAAACAGCAGAGTCGGTGACAACGAGGTTGAAATCGGCACAATTGAGGCAAGACTGCACGCTTTCTACACCGCTGCCAAAGAGATAATTACTATGGCGATATACGCTGTCGGCGCTTATATGATACTCGGCGGCGGTTTTGAAATAGATTATGCCATGCTGATAACCTTTACGGGTTATATAGGTATGCTTACAGGGCCTGTTGATACGATATCGCGCTTTGTACGCCAGTGGGTCAACTGTATGAACTGCGCAGGGCGTATTTTTGAGATAATCGACGCTGAGCCTGATATAGTTGAAACCGACTCACCCATTCGTATGTCAAGCATAAAAGGGGACGTAACACTTGAAAACGTATGCTTTTCATACGAGGCGGGCAAAGAGGTGCTAAAAGATATTTCGCTGTCCGTAAAGGCAGGAGAAATGCTAGGTATAGTCGGCCGGTCAGGCGCAGGTAAGTCCACTATCTTAAACCTCATATCAAGGCTGTATGACCCTGACAGGGGCCGCGTCCTGATCGACGGTGTTGACATCAGGGATATGTCCTTAAGTGACCTGCACGGGCTCGTTGCTATGGTTTCGCAGGAAACATACATATTTATGGGCACCGTCGCCGAAAACATTGCTTATACCCGCCCCAACGCTTCATATGACGATATAGTTAACGCTGCTGTTGCGGCGGCGGCGCACGATTTTATTATGAAGCTGCCCGACGGATACGACACACTTATCGGGCCTACCGGTCACGCCCTCTCAGGCGGCGAAAGGCAAAGGATATCCATCGCCAGAGCTATACTGGCAAACCCGAGAATACTCATTCTTGATGAGGCTACTGCTTCTGTTGACACCGAAACAGAGGTCAGGATTCAGTCGGCGCTCGACGAGCTTATAAAAGGCCGCACCACCATTGTAGTTGCGCACAGGCTTTCAACTCTGCGAGGTGCAAGCCACCTTGCGGTGATAGAAAACGGCCGCATAACTGAGCGTGGCTCTCACGAAGAACTGATGAAACAGAAAGGCACATACTACCGCCTTGCAACAATACAGATAAAGGCTCTCTCAAAAGGAGGGATCATTGAATGAGCGAAACAAAACTTTTCGACACAGACGAAAGATCGGGAATTAATTTGCTTAACAGCGACAACGCTCGTTTTGAGCGTACAAGCGGTGGCTTTGCAAACCTTGAAACAGGCGGCAAACGTTTTGAGCGTGTTGTTATCCTGCGTGCATTCCCGTTGAGTGATCCCGACCTTTATATTTCTGTGCGTGAATCAGGCGACAAGATGAAAGAAATCGGTATGATAAAAAGCATTGCCGACCTCTCGCCTGCAGACGCCGAAATAGTGAGAGAGCAGCTTTCACTTAGATATTTTACACCTAAAATAAAAAAAGTATTGAGCGCAAAAGACAAGCACGGTTTTTCCACTCTTGACGTTATCACTGACAAAGGCAGATGCAAATTCACCTTCAGAACGGGCAGTGACAGCGTTATTAGGTTATCGGAAACAAGGCTCGTGTTCTGCGACATTGATTCCAGCCGATACGAGATCGAGGATATTCTTTCCCTGAGTAAGTCAGAACAGAAAAAGTTGGATCTGTACATCTGAGCATTAAAACGAGGTTTTTCAAATGGAGCTTTTAATTAAGCTGACAAAGGACGCTCTGTCTGCCGTCGGCCTAGAGCACGGCGAAACAATTAAATACTCCTCACTAACCGATATCTCTGCCGACGGACAATACGTTGACGGAGCGGTTGTTGTGACCTCTAAACGAATAGTTACCGTAGAAAACAACAAACAGGTTAAAAGTTTTTGCCTTGCTGAGCTGGAACAGGTCAAATGCGAGATGCTGGTAAACAGCGCCTCACTCATCGTTCGTCAGGGCGGCGAGGATATTCTGGCGGCCAGATTTTCACTGCGCCACTCTCAGCGCATCGCTGAGATAGCAGGACTGGTCAATGCATCTCTCACAGGAAAAAGGGTCGCCGTTAAATCCGTCACCAAGGACAAATACTGTAAAATTTGCGGAGAGGCGCTTGTGGGTGAAACCTGCGCCTATTGTTCAAAGCGTAAAGTCAGCGTGGAGCGGTTCTTCGATATGTGCAAGCCGTACGTGTTAAAGCTCAGTCTGATATCTGCGCTTATGGTGATAGCATCGGGTTGCATACTTTTCAATCAACAGCTTCAAAAAATACTGCTCGACGATTACCTCAAACCTGCATCAGGAAAATTTTCAGATGCACTGGCCATCTTTGCGATGATGATAGGGCTGACGCTTATAAATATCATCGCTCAGGTAGTAAAAAAACAGCTTTGCGTTAAGCTGGGCGCAAAGATGAGTATGGATATGCGCAAAAAAGTGTTTGACAAGATACAATCGCTGTCCATGTCTTACATATCCTCAGCCAAAACCGGCGCACTTATGAACCGCATAACCGTCGATACGGGTGCGATACGCGAGTTTATGGACCACTGCTTCGGCAACGTTATGTCGCACCTTGTTACGATGGTTGGCGCGCTTATATTTATGCTTGTCATCAACTGGAAGCTGGCGTTGCTTGCTGTTGCATTCACGCCGTTTGTGTTCATTTTTTCGGCCGTATTCAACAAGCGGATTCAAAGACTTTTCAGAAACCAATCCAAAAAGAACGACAGTATAAACAACCGCCTGCAAGATGTTATCTCTGGAATAAGAGTAGTTAAGTCGTTTGGCAGAGAGGAAAGCGAAGCGGTCAAATTTAAACATCTTTCAAACCAGCTCGCCGAAGTTAACAGCCGCAACGAAGTGTTTTGGGCTGTGTTCTTTCCCTTCTTAACTCTGCTAATGGGGCTCGGCATCAACTTTGTCACTTTCTTTGGTGGAATTGATGTTTTGGCGGGCAAAATGACAACAGGCACACTTGTACAGTTTACCTCGCTGGCTTCCATGCTCTACACCCCTCTGAGGTGGATGGCAAACCTGCCGAGAATGGTTATGCGTATGCTCAATTCAATAGACAGGATATACTCGGTAATGGACGAGGTTCCCGAAATCAAGAACAGTGACGCTGCCTTACCACACAGCATTGAGGGCAACATTGAGTTTAAAAACGTAAGCTTTGGATACAACTCCTACGACACGGTTTTGAAAGATATAAACCTTTCGGTCAAAAAAGGCGAAATGATAGGCATCGTCGGCGAATCAGGCGTGGGCAAAAGTTCAATGATAAATCTGCTTATGCGGCTGTACGATGTTGACGACGGTCAGATACTGATAGACGGGTGCGACATCAGAAACATTGACACTGACGACCTTCATCGGCAGATAGGCGTCGTTTTACAGGAAACATTTTTGTTCTCAGGCTCGGTCTTAGACAACATTCGGTACGCGAAACCTGACGCTGACTATGAGCAAATCATAAGGGCCGCTAAGATGGCGAATGCTCACGATTTCATTTGCAATATGCCCGACGGATACAACACATACATAGGCGAAAAAGGCTACAATGTTTCAGGCGGCGAAAGGCAACGTATCGCCATTGCGAGGGCAATATTATCCGACCCGAAGCTGCTGATTCTCGACGAAGCGACCAGTTCGCTCGACACAGAAAGCGAAGAGCGTGTTCAGCAGGCGGTCGAGCGGCTTATTTCAGGGCGTACGACCTTCATAATCGCGCACAGGCTTTCAACGCTGAGAAATGCAACGAGGATAGCGGTGCTCGACAACCATACCATAGCCGAAATCGGCACACACGAAGAATTGATGAAAAAGCGAGGCATATACTTTGAACTCGTTACTGCACAATCAAAACTTCACAGAATAAGATAAAAAGCACCTGCCGTTCAAACTTGAACGGCAGGTGCTTTTTATCTTATTGCAATCTTATATCAGTCTGACAAAAAATCCTTGAGCAACATCTGCAATATCTCATCACGGTCAAGGCGACGGATGAGCGAACGCGCATTGTGATTTGTGGTAATATAGGTCGGGTCCTCAGACAGAATATATCCTACGATCTGGTTTATCGGATTGTAGCCCTTTTCTTTAAGCGCGTTATACACAGTTACAAGAATACTGCGTATTTCTCTCTCGCGGTCGTCCCCGAGGCTGAAAGTTAAAGTTTTATCCTGCATTGGTATCATCACCCTTCCTTACTATTATGTTACACCAAATTTATTTGCTATTCAAGGATTTTTTATATATTTCTTTTAATTTTTTATTAACTTAATATCGGCTGAAGCTGTTTTCCGTCAAGCGCGGCATACATCGACTCTTCTAATCGGTCAAAATCCGCTATCATTGAGGTTGGTTTGCCCGTCGGGTCATCTTGCGCCATCGGGACAAAATAAACATTGCGCGTGTTCATCAATATGCCTATATTCTTTGCCGATGTGCTCAGCGCGTCATTTGTAGCCGGCGCCAAAAGCAAAGGTCTGCCGTTTCGCAGGTGCGCCTTTGCCGCCATCGTTACCGAAGTGTCTGTCACGCCAAGCGCAAGCTTTGCCAGCGTGTTGCCCGTACAAGGCGCCACGATAACTATATCAAGCAACGCTTTCGGACCTATAGGCTCTGCTTGAGCAACCGTAAGAATCGGCTCACGCCCTGATATCAGTCTTATATCACTCACAAAGTCAGCCGCCTTACCGAAACGGCTGTCGGTCGTTTGAACGATTGGAGATATTATCGGTGTTATGTCAACCTTTTTTGAAAGCTTTTCCATTTGTTCCAATGACTTTTTGAGTGTGCAGAAGGAGCCGCACACCGCATATCCTACTTGCAGTCGGTTCACCTGAACTCCTCCTCGATTATATCTTGTATCTCTTTAAACAGTATCTCGGCTGCTGCCTTTGGCGAAAATCTTCCGGGCAGTGCCGGTGCGTAAACAGCGTTCACATTGAGGCTGTGCGCCGCGTCGAGGTCTACCCCGCGAGAGCCGCTGGCCAGCTCGATAAGCACTGCGTCGTGCCTGACCTTGCTGAGATTCTGAGCGTCGAAAATGCGATATTCAATAGTGTTGAAGATATAATCAAACTGCCCGAGCATATCCCCTATTTGCGCTGTTTTGGCGGCCTTACAGCCGTTTAGAGCCGTCCATGCCGCATCTTTAAATTTGCGCGAGCTGACCGTAACCTTTGCGCCCATTCCTTTGAGAAGAGAAGCCATCGCTCTGCCCACTCTCCCACAGCCGACAACAAGGCAGTTTGAGCCGCTGAGCATGGTATCAGAGTTTTCTATCGCTACCGCTGCGGCACCTTCTGCCGTCGGGACCGCGTTTAATTTGGCAACATCATCGTTATCAAAATAGTCAATAACCGTTGCGCCTTTTAATGTCAACGCCTGTGCAAATTTATCGCCTATCATTCCGCCGACGACAAGGCTGTCTTCCCTTGCTTTAGATGTTATGTCAACCAATTTAATAGCATGGTCGCCGTTTAAAAACTCGCCGTCGCGCGAAACCGGTACCGGCAAAACGACGACCTCGCTTTTCATTGCAAGGTCAAGAGGCAGGTGCTCGACCGAATCCGGTCCGTCCAAAGCTGAAACGACCGTTTTATAACCTCTTTGATAAAACAGCTCGGCGATATATTTGCTACGTTTGTCGCCGCCTATTACTGCAACATCGGGTAGCCTAAATTGTTTGCTCATATCATCACTCCGCACGCATTTTCTTTGCTATACAACATCTTATGAACGCATTTTATCCTTTGTTAATAAAATATATTTGTCATCAGATGCAAAAAACTGTTTATTTTATATGTAAAACAGGCTATAATGTTTATAATGATTGTTTTAAGGGGAGTTCGGATTTGAAAGTTCTTAACGATTACGATAGGCTTATTGATTCCGTTAAAAAGATTCATATCATCGGCATCGGCGGTTCGGGAATGAGTCCTCTTGCTGAGATACTTCACAGCAAAGGCTACATACTTACAGGGTCTGACAACAATTCAAGCTACACGCTTGACAGAATAAAGTCGTTGGGAATACCTGTGTTTATGGGCCACGCCGCCGAAAACATCGGCGACGCTGAGCTTGTGATCTATTCTGCGGCAATAATGAAGGACAATGTTGAACTGGTTGAAGCTGAAAAGCGAGGTATACCTACGCTTGAGCGGTCGTACCTGCTGGGTGCGCTGACCCGCAAGTTTGACAACGTCATCGGTGTCTGCGGAACGCATGGCAAGACGACGGTCACCTCTATGATAACACAGATACTTATGGAGGCTGAGCTTGACCCGTCTGCCGTTATTGGCGGAAAACTGCCTGCGCTTGACAGCAACTGCCGCGTTGGCGAATCACAGCTTATGGTGTGCGAGGCATGTGAATATGTTGACACCTTTCTTAAAATGTCACCCGACATCGCAGTGTTGCTTAACGTTGACGACGACCATATGGAGTATTTTAAGACGATGGATAGGCTCGTTGAGTCTTTTTCAAAGTTTGTGTGCTCTGCTACAAAGGCCGCTATCATAAACGGTGACGACGAGCTTGCGGTAAAGGCGGCAAGAGCATCAAAAAGTGAAGTTATAACCTTTGGCTATGGCGAGGGAAATGACTACAAGGCCGCCAACATTGAGTTTGTAAACGGCGCTTTCGGTCAGTTTGACCTAGTTAAAGGCAGCGAAGTACTATGCAATATCACTCTCAACGTGCCCGGAAAGCACAACATCCTAAACGCCGTTGCGGCGGCGGTCGCGGCACTTTATGCAGGCGCAGACACTCACAGCGTGGTTGACGGGCTTAAAAAATTCGGCGGTGCAAAAAGGCGATTTGAGATACTTTATAACCAAAACGGCATAACGATCGCTGATGATTATGCGCATCACCCAAGCGAGCTCAAGGTAACACTTCAAACAGCAAAAAGCCTTAATTACAAGCGTGTTATTGCTGTGTTCCAGCCGTTTACTTACAGTCGTACCGCTATGCTCATTGACGATTTTGCCGATGTTCTCAGCATCGCAGACAAGGTGGTTTTGAGCGAAATAATGGGCTCAAGGGAAATAAATACCTATAATATTTATTCAGCCGATCTGGCAAAAAAAATCGACGGCTGCGTTTGGTTTGACACCTTTGAGGAAATTGCAGCGCACATTGCCGACAACGTCAGGCAGGGCGATCTGGTGATCACCCTTGGTTGCGGCGACATATATAAGTCGGCAAAAATGATGATAGAAAAGCTTGAAAGCAGGTAAAAATCCGGCCGTCAAGTTTACCAAAAGCCTATGGATTTCAGAACTGAAATCCATAGGCTTTTAATTACTTTTATTTTATCTCCTTGACGATGCCGATTATCCTCTTTCTCATCAAGAACAATACAAACAGTGCAACGGCAACAATCATATAACGCACCAAGCGAGCACCGTATAAGAGCATAAAGCCTGCACCGCAAACGCACACAGCAATCAGGCTGAGTGCCATAAAGCCTATATTGTAGACCTTTTCTCCTTTAAATTCCTGCTTGCTTACTCTGCGTATAAATAAATAGTGCATTACCATAAACACAAAATAGCATACCGCAGTCGTATATCCGGCTGCTATAAACCCGTACTTGGGTATAAATATTGCGTTAAGCACCACGTTGAGCACAGCGCCTATCACC
>CAYYGY010000020.1:3621-8697 GCA_964471735.1 uncultured Eubacteriales bacterium | reverse complement strand
GGCCGGAAGTCCATGCCCGATATCGGTAATGCAGGACGTTGTAGATAAAATGAATATGAACGAGATAACTATTGTTTACGGCCAGACTGAGGCTTCACCCGGCTGTACGATGAGTTCGACTGATGACCCTATCGAAGTCCGTGTCGGAACCGTAGGCAGAGCCTTGCCTGAAATCGAGTGCAAGATAGTTGACCCAGAAACAGGTGAGGACTGCCCTGATGAAGTAACGGGTGAGTTCGTTGCGCGCGGCTACAACATAATGAAGGGCTATTATAAAATGCCGAAAGCGACCGCCGCCGCAATAGATAAAGACGGTTGGTTGCATACAGGCGACCTTGCTTGCCGTACTGCGGACGGTAATTACAGGATAACGGGCAGACTTAAGGATATGATCATTCGCGGTGGAGAAAATATCTATCCTAAGGAGATAGAGGAGTTTATCTATACCAACCCCAAGGTAAGCGATGTTCAGGTCATTGGTGTGCCTGATGAACAGTACGGTGAGGAGATTATGGCCTGCGTTATCTTGAAAGACGGAGAGAGTATGACCGAAACCGAGATGAAGGCGTTTATAGCGGCGAGTATGGCGCGCCATAAAGTGCCGAAATATGTCGATTTTGTTGACAGTTTCCCGACAAATGCGGCAGGAAAGATACTCAAATACAAGATGCGGGAGGACGCAGTAGAAAAGCTTGGACTGCAAAAGGCCGACAGCGTGGTGACAGCATAATGATTAAAGGGAAATTCTACGTTATCGACTCGCACTGTCATGTCTATCCACAAAAAATAGCATCTGCGGCCGTTTCTGCGACTGATGCCTTCTACGGTATCAAGTCTGAATTTAACGGAACTGTCGGTATGCTGGTAGACCAGATGAAAAAAAGCGGAGTCGATCACGCGCTTATCCAGTCGGTTGCGACCACGCCTAAACAGGTTGCCAGCATAAATAATTTTATTGCTGAAACCGTTAGAAACAGCGGCGGAAAATTTACCGGACTGGGAACCCTTCATCCTGACAGTGACGACCTTGAGGCAGATGTTCAGCAAATACTTTCTCTCGGCTTGCGCGGAGTAAAACTTCACCCTGATATCCAGAGATTCAAGATAGATGACTATCGCTGTCTTAAAATATACGAACTGTGCGAGCGGGAGAACCTGCCCATACTTATGCACACAGGTGATAATCGTTATGACTATTCAAATCCCAACAGACTTTTGCCTGTGCTTGAGACTTATACCTCGCTTACCCTTATTGGAGCCCATTTGGGAGGTTATTCTGTGTGGGACGAGGCGGCGGAAAAGCTTTCTGTCCTGCCCAACTTCTATGTTGATACCTCATCAAGCATACCTTTTTTGGGCATTGAGCACGCAAAGCAGGTTATAGAAAGATATGGTGTCGATCGCGTTTTGTTTGGCACCGATTACCCGATGTTTTCCCAGTTTAGCGAAATCTCAAACTTGTTCTCTATGGGGTTTTCCGAAGAAGAGTATGAAAAAATCTTCTCGCTGAATGTAAAAAAGATATTTGGCTTGCAATAGAAATAAAACCTTCTTAAAATGTAAAAACATGAGGTTTTCTCTTGACTTTTTAGCCTAAATGAGTTAATATTCTCCTATATTGTATAAAGGAGTGAGCGGAATGTCTGTTTTTGAGTATCGATACTTTTATTTTATAAAGGACTGCCCGCTTTCTTTAACTTCAGGTAAGTAGTTTTTTCACTTTTCTGTTTAAGGTTAGAGGACAGTCCGCATCCGTTTGTGCTTTTTTGGGCATAGTCGGTATGCGGATTTTTTATTGGAGATGATTTTAGTGGTATCAGAAAAAATGCTATCTCTTGGCAAAAAAAGCTCGGTCATTCGTGAAATTTTTGAGTACTCGCTTAAAAGAAAGGCCGAGATAGGCAAAGATAATGTGTTTGATTTCAGCCTCGGCAATCCCAGTATACCTGCGCCTGATGCTTTAACACAGACAATGCAGAGGTATCTGTGCGAGGCTGATCCTGTTGATTTGCACGGTTATACTTCTGCTGCGGGTGATATGTCTGTGCGCAAAACTATTGCAGACAATATAGCAAAGCGCTTTTCTGTGCCTGCAGACGCGTCGCTTGTATATATGACGTGCGGTGCGGCGGCCTCGCTTACGATAACGCTGAAAGCGCTTGTTGAGCAGGGCGACGAGGTCGTTTTGCTGGCTCCGTATTTTCCTGAGTATATTGTTTTTGCAGAGAACGCCGGCGCTAAGGTTCGCTCTGCGCTTTGTACGGGAGAACAGCTTGATATCGACTTTGATGAACTGGAAAAAGCGGTAAATAAAAACACCAGAGCAATAATCGTCAATTCGCCGAACAACCCTTCCGGCGCTGTTTTGAGCGAGGAGAACATAATCAAACTGGCACAGTTTTTACGAGATAAAGAAGCAGAATACGGCCGCAGTATAACGATTGTCGCTGATGAACCTTACCGTGAACTTGTGTACAACGGTGTCAGCGTGCCTTACATACCTGCCTATTATGACAATACTGTCGTTTGTTATTCATACAGCAAGTCTTTGTCTATACCCGGCGAAAGAATAGGGTACATATTTGTTTCTCCCAAGGTGCCTGAGGCGAAAGAGGTTTTTGCTGCTGTCTGCGGTGCAGGCAGAAGTATGGGTTATGTCTGTGCCCCCAGCCTTATGCAAAAAATCGTTGCTGAGTGTGATATGCTTGAGCCTAACCTGACCGAGTACGAGAGAAATCGCGACCTTATTTACAGCGGGCTGAAAAAAATCGGATACACAGCCGTACGGCCCGACGGCGCATTTTATCTGTTTGTTAAGTCGCCGGAGCCTGATGCCGCAGCGTTTTGCGAGCGAGCGAAAAAGCACGAACTTTTGCTCGTTCCCAGTGACTCGTTCGGCATAAAAGGATATGTGCGCATCTCGTACTGTGTCAGTTACGAGCAGATTGAGCGCTCTTTGCCGGCTTTTGAAAAATTGTTTAATGAATATAAATAGGAGAACAGAATATGACGGATTTGGAAAAAGCAAGACAAATTATAAATGCTGTTGACCGTGAAATGTCTGATTTGTTTGAAAAGAGAATGGACGCCGCAAAGCTTGTCGCGGCCTATAAAAAGGAACACGGCCTGCCGGTAGACGATTTTACGCGCGAGGAGGAGATGATTGCCCGTAATTCCGACCTTATCTCCTGTGAAGAATACCGCTCATATTATGTTGATTTTTTGCGTGCTAACATCGACCTTTCAAAGAAACTTCAGCACCGCCTTTTAGACGGAATGCGCGTTGCATACAGCGGTGTAGAGGGCGCCTTTGCCAATATTGCCGCCGAGCGTATTTTCCCTGATGCATCCGCAGTAGCTTACGGAAATTTCAAAGCGGCGTATAACGCTGTTGTATCAGGTGAATGCGATTGCGCTGTTTTACCTGTTGAAAACAGTTTTAACGGTGACGTCGGCAAGGTGCTTGATCTTGCATTTTTCGGTTCTCTTCACATAAACGGGGTTTATGAGGTAGAAGTCGTACAAAACCTGCTGGCTGTAAAGGGAACCACACTCGATCAGGTGCGTCAGGTCATCAGTCATCCTCAGGCACTTGGACAGTGCGCCGCTTATATAGAAAAACACGGGTTTGAAACAATAGAGGCTGTCAATACCGCTGTCGCCGCTAAACAGGTGGCCCAGCTTGGCCGTCACGATATCGCTGCAATAGCGAGCGCAGAGGCGGCTGAGAAGTTCGGCCTTAAAAAACTCGCCGCGCATATTAATGAAAGCAACATAAACACAACTCGCTTTGCTGTTTTCTCAAGGGCGCAGAAAGCCCCATCTGTTAATGATAAGAGATTTATTATGCTGTTTACTGTTAATAACGTTGCAGGCTCACTTGGCCGTGCAATCTCTGTTATAGGCGAGCACGGATTTAATCTGCGCGCCTTGAAAAGCAGGCCTACAAAAGACCTTATCTGGGATTATTACTTTTACGCTGAGGGCGAGGGTAATATAAACAGCGACGAGGGCAAGGCCATGCTTGATGAGTTGAGAAATTTCTGTAGCGACCTTAAGGTCGTGGGCGGTTTTGAAAAAGAAATCAGGGTCTGACTCTAAGGGGAGAATATAAATGATAATTCCTGTAAAAACCTCGCTTGGTTCGTATGATATCGTGCTTGAGCGCGGTGCGCTGAATAAAGCGGACAAATACCTGAATTTGGCCCGCAAGGTGCTGATTGTAACTGACAGCGGCGTGCCTTGCGAATATGCCCAAACAGTTGCTTCGTTGTGCAAAAATGCGGTTGTTCATACTGTTGAGCAAGGTGAAGTGTCAAAAAACATCGAGGTCTATGCCGATATTCTCAAATCGCTGGTTCTCAACGGCTTTACACGTACCGACTGCGTTGTGGCGGTCGGAGGTGGAGTAGTAGGTGACCTTTCAGGCTTTGCGGCTTCAACGTTTATGCGCGGAATAGATTTTTATAATATCCCCACAACTGTGTTGTCACAGGTCGATTCTTCAATTGGCGGAAAAACGGCAATTGATTTTTGCGGAATTAAAAACATAGTCGGCGCATTTTATCCGCCCAAATGTGTTCTCATTGACCCGAACACACTAAAAACTCTGCCCCCGCGCCAGATCTCCAACGGCTTGGCTGAGGCTGTAAAGATGGCTGCAACGAGCTCGGCAGAGCTTTTTGAGATGTTTGAAAAGGGCGTTTCACTTGATTGCATTGACGATGTTATCGAAAAGGCACTGAGGATCAAGAAGGCAGTCGTTGAGGAGGATGAGCACGAATCAGGGCTTAGGAAGATACTTAATTTCGGCCACACGCTTGCCCACGCAGTTGAAAGCGTAAACGATATGCAGGGCTTGTATCACGGTGAATGTGTGAGTCTGGGAATGTTGCCCATGTGCAGTGACAGTGCAAGAAACAGGCTTGTGCCTGTGCTTGAGAGTCTTAATTTACCGACTGATATCTGTACAGATGTAAACGACCTTATAGAAGCGTGCCGACATGATAAAAAGACATCCGGTGATGAGATTACGATAGTTTACGTACCTGAGATAGGAAAATTCGAGCTTAAAAC
>CAYYGY010000020.1:0-3611 GCA_964471735.1 uncultured Eubacteriales bacterium | reverse complement strand
CTATACCTTTCTGTCAATATGAAGAAATGATAAGGCAGGTGAAAAAGTGATGAAAAACACCTTTGGAAATAATATTTCCGTGACCTTGTTTGGTGAAAGTCACGGCAACGCTATCGGTGCTGTTATTGACGGGCTTGCCCCCGGTATGGCAGTCGATACTGATTATATCGGCAAGGTTTTATGTTTGCGCCGACCGGTCGGTGACATTTCAACGCCCAGACGTGAGCCTGATAATTTTGTTATCGAGAGCGGAGTTTTTAACGGAAAAACCACCGGTACGCCGCTGTGTATCCTGATACCAAACACTGATACACGCTCCGGTGATTACAGTGTAATGAGCACAGTTGCCCGTCCTTCGCACGCCGATTATGCCGCATACTGTAAATATCACGGCTTTGAGGATTATCGGGGCGGCGGACACTTCAGCGGTAGAATTACTGCTGCACTCTGTGCTGCAGGTGCAGTTTTGATTCCTGCACTTATGAAAAAAGGTATTCGCATAGCAACCCATATTAAAAGTATCGGCGGTGTCAGCGACCGTGATTTCGGTGACTTGTCTGCTGATATCGACAGACTGTCTGAAATGGATTTTGCTGTTTTAGATGACAGCAGTGCTAAAGATATGAAGGACGTCATACGTAACGCTAAGTCTGATAACGACAGCGTGGGCGGTGTTCTGGAAACTGCAGTGGTCGGACTCCCGACAGGTGTAGGCGAGCCTTGGTTTGACAGTGTCGAGAGTATGTTGTCACACGCACTGTTTTCGATACCTGCAATTAAAGGCGTTGAGTTCGGCGCCGGATTTTCAATTGCTGATATGCGAGGCTCTCAGGCAAATGACGAGTTCTACGTAGACTCCGATACCATTAAGACAAAAACCAACAACAGCGGCGGTATCAACGGCGGTATTACAAACGGAATGCCTGTAATTTTCAGGTGTGCCGTGCGCCCCACGCCGACAATAGGTGCAGAACAAAACACGGTGGATTTCAAAACGCTTCAAAACACTGCGCTTACTGCCGCAGGCAGACATGACCCTTGCATAGTGCACAGGGCCAGAATCGTGGTAGACTGTATCACTGCAATAACTCTTTGTGATATGTTGGTCGGTCGCTACGGAACAGATTGGTTGTGTGCCGAATGAAATACGGTTGTATAGGGGAAAAGCTCGGTCACAGCTTTTCCAAGGAAATACATACACAGCTTTTTGATTATGACTATGAACTTTGTGAAATTAAGCGAGAGAAATTAGCCGAGTTTATGCACAACAGGGACTTTCTTGCAACAAACGTAACGATTCCGTATAAAGAGCAGGTCATAAAATATCTTGATGCCATAAGCGAAACGGCGAGGAAAATAGGTGCCGTTAATACCATAGTCAATAAAAACGGAATACTTACCGGTTATAACACTGATTTTTCAGGTATGACTGCTTTGATATTGAAAAACAACATCTCGCTTGAAAATAAAAAAGTGCTGATACTTGGCAGCGGAGGCACGTCCAGAACTGCCTTAGCTGTAGCGCAAGAACTTAAAGCAAGTCAGATATTCAGGGTATCAAGAACTGAAAAAGAGGGTTGTATAACTTATAGTGATGTCGAAAAGCTCCATTTAGACGCTCAGGTCATCATAAACACTACCCCCTGTGGAATGTTTCCGAATATTGATGAGTCGCCTATAAATGTTGACAAGTTTGCAAAACTTGAGGGTTTAGTTGATGCGGTGTATAATCCTCTGCGCTCTAAACTAGTGTGTGATGCCAGAAAAAAAGGTGTTAAAGCTGTCGGAGGACTTTATATGCTTGTTGCACAGGCGGCATTTGCAGCAGAAAAGTTTGTTGAAAAATCGGTCGATCCTGAAAAAATTGATGAAATTTATCACGATTTAGTTAGAAAAAAGCAAACAATAGTGCTTATAGGAATGCCGGGCTGCGGAAAGTCAACTGTAGGAAAGCAACTTGCAAAAGGACTTGACGTTGAATTTATCGACACCGATAAAACTATCGAGGAAATAAACGGAAAAACAATTCCGCAAATTTTCGCTGATTCAGGCGAAGCCGTATTCAGAGATATAGAATCCAAAGTAATTAAAGAATTATCTAAAAAGCAGGGTGTCGTGATTGCGACCGGCGGCGGTGCAGTTTTGAGGAAAGAAAACATAGCATCCCTTTCTCAAAATGGCCGGCTATATTTCTTAGACCGTTCGCTCTCATCGTTAATTGCAACTGATGACCGCCCGCTTTCAAGTAACCGTCAGGACTTGGAAAAAAGATATGCCGAAAGGTATGACATATATTGTTCTTGCTGTGATAAGCATATAAAAGCAAGTGACAGTATTTCTGAAAATGTTCAAATGATAAAAGAGGATTTTTATAATGAAAATACTTGTGATTAACGGACCAAACCTTAATATGCTAGGTATACGTGAGCCTGATATTTACGGCAGCCGCACCTACGACGATTTGTGCAATCTGATTTACAGTCACGCAGAAAAAATCGGGGTAGAAGCTGAAGTTTATCAGTCTAATCACGAGGGTTGCCTTGTTGATAAAATTCAAGATGCATACGGCAAGTCGGACGGCATAGTTATAAACCCTGCTGCTTATACACATACAAGCGTGGCTCTGTTAGATGCGCTTAAATCGGTCGGAATACCCGCTGTTGAGGTTCATATTTCCGATGTTTCACAGCGTGAGGATTTCCGTCAGGTTAGCTTTGTAAGAGAGTATTGCTCTGTTACAATTGCCGGTCATGGCTTTGACGGATACATTGAGGCAATAGATCATCTTGTTCAAGGGGTTGAAAACTAACTATGACGGCAAAAATACTAAAGTCCGTCGCTAAAGGCAGCGTTTTGGCTCCACCGTCAAAAAGCATGGCGCACCGCGCTTTGATCTGCGGTGCACTTTCTGATAAAAGTGTGATACATAACCTCAGTTCGTCCGAGGATATAAAAGCAACTTTGGGATGTCTCAGTGCGCTTGGAGCAAAAATAGATATTACTTCTGATGGCGTAAAAATCGGTTCTTTCGATCCTTTTTGTGTTGCGGATGATACCTCCTTGTTCTGTAATGAAAGCGGCAGTACACTCAGGTTTATGTTGCCTCTGTGTATGCTTTCGGGAAAACGTATAACTCTTACCGGCACAAAAAGGCTGTTTGAACGTCCGCTGAATGTATATGAGGATATCTGCCGCAATCAGGGTATTGAATTTATAAAACTGGAAAACAGTATCACTGTTTGCGGACAACTTAAGAGCGGAATATATAAAGTGCCCGGCAATATCTCAAGCCAGTTTATTTCAGGCTTGCTTTTCGCTCTGCCTTTGTTGGAGGGGGACAGCAGAATTGAGATAGAGGGTGCGTTTGAAAGCGCGTCGTACATAGACCTTACCTTAAGCGCACTGGGTGATTTCGGTATTTCAGTTATAAAAGACGGCAGCGCTTATGTTGTCAAAGGCGGACAAAAGCCCAGATCAATGGAATATACCGTTGAGGGCGACTGTTCAAACGCGGCGTTTCTTGAAGCATTGAATTTTTTAGGCGGAAATGTGTCTGTTAACGGGCTTAAACCCAATACGCTTCAAGGTGACAGGGTATATATCGATATGTT
>CAYYGY010000019.1:0-9086 GCA_964471735.1 uncultured Eubacteriales bacterium | reverse complement strand
ATTGACACAGGCTCATCAATGAAAGCGCGCGGCTACGGGCTGAGAGAAAGATGCACCTATTCGCTCTACAAACTCACAAAAACAGACGGCTGTATGTTAGCTGTAATCATAGGTTTGGATGCCGTAATTTTTTCTGCGCTGTTTTCAGGGCGACTTTCGTTTTCTTTTTATCCGAAAATTGTCGCTCAGCCTATGGGTATATATGGCCTTTCGGCAACTGTTGCGTTTATCTTGCTTTCGTTCTTGCCGCTTATTACAGAAGTTAAGGAGGACTTACGATGGAAATATTACATATCAAGGATTTGACCTTTCGATATCCTGAAGCAGAAAACAAAGCACTTGATAATGTAAGTCTCTCCGTTTCATCGGGTGATTTCATCTGTTTATGCGGTGAGTCAGGGTGCGGAAAATCAACATTGCTGAAACTGATAAAAAAGGAACTCTCCCCTTTTGGTGAGAAAAAAGGTAAGATTTTATATAACAATTTGCCCTTACAAGAACTTGATGAGAGCACTTGTGCCGCCGAGATAGGCTTTGTTTTGCAAGACCCCGAAAGTCAGATTGTTACCGACAAGGTGTGGCATGAGCTGGCCTTCGGTCTGGAGAATCTCGGTGTAGGAACCGAAGTTATCCGCCGCAGGGTTGCTGAAATGGCAAGTTATTTCGGTATTGAAGACTGGTTTCATAAAAATACAGCAGAGCTGTCCGGCGGTCAAAAGCAATTGCTGAACCTTGCCTCGGTGATGGTTATGAATCCGAAGATCTTGCTGCTTGATGAGCCTACCGCTCAGCTTGACCCAATTGCTGCCGCCAATTTTATCGGCACTCTTCAAAAGCTAAACCGTGAACTCGGTCTTACTATCCTGATTGTCGAGCACCGTTTGGAAGAGGTATTCCCTATTGCCGACAAGGTGGTGCTGATGCAGAGCGGCAGAATCTTGTATGCCGACACTGTAAAAGGGATAAATACATATTTTAAGGCAAATCCAACCCACCCGATGATAGCCGGACTGCCTGCGGCGATGCGTATCTTTTCTTTGCTCGGCGGTAGCGGTGACTCCCCCATCAGTGTTCGCGAAGGCAGAAACTACATTACCGAAAATTACACCAATCACATTGATGCTATAGAAAGACAGGCATATTCACACAGTGAGAAAAAAGCGGTAGAACTGAAGGATGTATGGTTTCGTTATCAAAAAGATATGCCTGATGTTCTGCGAGGTGTTTCTCTTACCGTTTATGAGGGTGAACACTTTTGTATTCTTGGCGGCAACGGTACAGGAAAAACGACGACGCTGAATGTGATTGCAGGACTTAATAAAGCTTACCGAGGCAAGGTGGAAATAGGCGGACAAAAGATAAGCACATACTCTGAGAATTCGCTTTATATCAGGAATATAGCATTGCTTCCTCAAAATCCCCAAACCGTTTTCCTTGAAAAAACCGTAAGGGAAGATCTGCTCGAAATCTGCAAAACAATGAAATATAATTCAGAGGAAAGCGAGCGGAAAATCAGCGAAACGGCACAAAAGCTTGGGATAATTCATCTTCTCGACAGCCACCCTTATGATTTAAGCGGCGGAGAGCAACAGAAAGCGGCGCTTGCTAAAACATTGCTTTTGCAACCGAAAATATTGCTCTTGGACGAGCCGACTAAAGGCATAGACGCATATTCAAAGCAAACACTGTCAGCAATTTTGTCCAAACTGAAAGAGGAAGGTATTACGATCATCACCGTCACGCATGATGTGGAGTTTGCGGCGTCGGAGGCAGACCGTTGCGGTCTGTTCTTTGACGGCGAATTGGTATCGTCGGCAACGCCGACTGAGTTTTTCTCCGAAAACAGTTTTTACACAACTGCAGCCAACCGAATTTCAAGAGGCTATTTTAAAAATACAGTGTTGTGTGAAGAAATTGCTGAGCTGTGCAAGCTAAACGGCAAAAAGGCAGGTGCGACTGATGCTTAAAAGCAAAACACCCATCACTGTCTGCATTTTGTTTCTTGCTATTCCAATCATTGTTGTGGCGGGTGCGGTAATATTCAAAGAAAAGTATTATGCGTGGTTGTCACTAAGCGTTGCGATATTGTCCTGTCTGCCGCTTTTTTACACGTTTGAGCGGAAAGAAAGCGCATCAAAAGAGCTGGCTGTACTGGCGGTATTGGTAGCAATATCAACGATTGGAAGATTTGTTTTTGCTTGGCTGCCCGGTTTTAAACCGGTTACTGCAATTACCATTATTGCAGCCATATGGCTTGGAAAAGAGGCAGGGTTTGTTATAGGCTCACTTTCTGCTGTGGTCTCAAACTTTTATTTCGGGCAAGGCCCTTGGACACCCTTTCAGATGTTTGCATGGGGAATGCTTGGGTTTCTTGCAGGACTGCTTTCCAAGACCTTACGAAAAAACGCAACCATACTCTGTGTGTTCGGTGCACTTGCCGGTATTCTGTATTCGCTGACATTGGATATTTGGACAACTATCTGGGCGGAGGGAACATTCAGCCTTTCCCGTTTCATTGCGGCGGTAGCGACATCTTTACCGACCACTGTTGAGTACGCTGTATCCAACATCATATTCCTCTTGATTTTAGCAAAACCGATTGGAGAAAAGCTTAGACGTATTAAAACAAAATACGGTATGTTTATAACCTAATATAAGACAACCCTGTTATATAAACAAAATTCATTTTAAGAGGTATTACAAAATGAAAAAACTATTTTCTGTCGCTTTGACACTTCTGATGCTGATTGGATGTATAAGCCTTACCGCTTTTGCAGAAGAAAATAAAACTTTGTCCGCAGATGTATATGTAACAATCGCAGACAAAGGAACTCTTGTAGTAACGCAAGAGAAGATCACTGTTACCGATATTGACGAAGATAAAACCCTCACTATCAACGATGCGCTTTTTTGCGCTCATAAAGCCAAATATGATGGCGGAGCTGATGCCGGATATATCGTTGATGCCGAAAATCCGTCAGGATTAAAAACGTTGGATTACACCACCGCAAAGTCTGATAACACTCAGAGTTTCTCAGGTACAACAATCACATCACAATTAAAAGCCTCTGATACGCAGGACAGCAGTCAGGGACAAAATAATGAAGTCTTAACCGACAGCCTTCAAAACAACAGCGGTAATTATAGGCTGTGGGTGAGCATAGCAACAGTAGTTATTGCAGGCATAATTTGCGGATTACTGTATTTGCTGAAAAAAAGAAATCTAAAAAATTTTGTTGTTATTATTGTTGCGGTTGCCTCAGTCGTTTTAATCGTTCTTTTAACTGATTTCCAAACCACAGAGAACTATTATAACAATGCTAAATACGCCAAAGAAAATGCTATTGGAACTGTTACGTTGACAATTCGTTGCGATACGATTACTGACAAGAGTGCTGAGCATATTCCTGAGGATGGTGTCATATTGGAAATCGCCGAATTTGAAATCGAGGACGGCGACACTGTATACGATATTCTTTTGGATGCGACAGCAGAAAATAAAATCAACCTAGAAACAGGCGGCGGCGCAGAC
The DNA here is from genome assembly GCA_964471735.1 of uncultured Eubacteriales bacterium. Lineage (GTDB taxonomy): Bacteria > Bacillota > Clostridia > Oscillospirales > Acutalibacteraceae > RGIG2206. The sequence goes on along the minus strand of CAYYGY010000019.1, from coordinate 5,554 downwards.
TCTGTTTATGTAGAAGGTATTGGAAACATTTATGAGTTGGACTTCGGGGATCTGTCGGGTTGGATATATTTTGTCAACGGCGAATCATCATCTGTCAGTTGCGGTCAATATACACTCGCTGACGGAGACCGGATAGAATGGTTGTATACCTGTGAAATGGGTGAAGACCTGAAAAATTAGGCACTATTTAAATCAGGCCATAACCTTATCTGCTTTTTATTTTAGTCAGCAACATCATTGTTAAGATATACAGACCAACGATTACGAGCGATGGATTCATACTGTTTGCAATTACAAAAACGCCCTCGATTATAAGCAAAACCGAGATTATGGCCGTAAATATTGACAGTGTTTTTTGTGCCCTTACGTCGCCAAGCTTAAGCTCCAATACGGTCATCAGGATATCTCCCCCATCAAGTCCATAGCAAGGGAGAAGATTCAAAATACCGCAGACGGTATTGACAGCGGCAAAGCTTATATTAATTGGGTACATGACCAATGCAAGAATCAAATTTACAAGGGGGCCTGACGCTAAAATAAACATCTTGTTTATCGGTCTGTCCTTATAGTCAACACAATCAATGAGTATTCCCCAAGGTTTCAGAGATACGCGTCTTGCCTTACCGCCCATCAAAATCATTGCAGCAGTGTGCCCTATCTCATGAAAAAAAGCAGACAAGAGCGCCGGCAACATAACCGAGCACCTGTCTATGCTCAGCAACAGCGACACCACTATAGTAGAAAAATAGTCGATATCAACGGTAGTTTTGTTAATTCTAAAGGTCATGCTGTATACATTTTTGGCAAGAAATATTGCGGGTCTATCCTGTTTCCATTTACTCTGACTTCAAAATGCAGATGAGGTCCTGTAGATTGTCCCGTACTGCCTACAAGTGCAATTACATCGCCACGCTCAACTTTGTCGCCGACTTCGACCAATCGCTTTGAACAATGGGCATAAATTGTAACAAGTCCCTCACCGTGATCAATAGTGACAAAATGACCATAGTCGCTGCTGAATTTTGATTTTACAACCTCTCCTGCAAGCGCGGCATAGATTTCATCACCTGTTTTAGCATTGATGTCTATGCCTGAATGCAGACCGTAGTTACCTGTTACCGGATTGATACGGTAGCCAAACGGCGAATTGATCTTTTGGGATGCAACAGGCATACACATGGAATTGACCGACTGCTTGACCTCAGACAAAAGCCTTACTTGAGATAAATCAAATATATAGGCTTCTTCTGAATCCTCGTCATATTCAGCATATTGATATGACAAATCAGCTGATGTTGATTCGCCGGTCTGTGCGGTTTCGGCATCTTCCTCTGCCTCAAGCACCGTATCAACTGTTGTCACGTCAGACAGTTTTAAGCCCAATTCTTTCCTGAAATCGGCATATCCACCGATGCCCGAAAATTTATATATAAGCAGACAGATAAGCAATATTATGTAAAATATCGACTGTGATAGTATCACGTTAAGAAAGCCGAACTTTCTTTTGCGTTCTTTAGGAAACTGTATCTCAAACTCGTCCATATATGCACCTCTTTTAATATCAGATGTTCAATTATATGAGACGAGCAAAAAAATAATGACCGGCACGGCCGGTCATTATTTTTTATTTACCTTTATTAATTACAAACTTCATCATATTTTGCGCAGGCATCTTAATGTGAGAGTGGTCGTCGCCCAGCATTGAATCAAACTTTTCAAACAGCTCTTTATTTTCTCTGAACGCCTCGCCTATTATCGAATATGTTATAGTGCTCTGCACTTCATAGTCACCGTCAACATAATACTGGTCAAGCATTGACACCAGTTTGTTAAACTGCTTGGTCTCATTGTTTTCGACCGCGTTTCTCAGCACAACTGCAGCCGTATTCGAAAAGAAGTTATCGGGCAAAAAGCCGTTGTATCTGGCAACATCGTCCTTATACTTGTCTTTATACACAGGAAAAAGCGTAAGAAATCGGCTGCAAAATGTATCTATACCGGGAGTTCCCTCTCCTTTAGATTTTGTTGGGAGCTTCACATCACGCTTTGTCATAGCAATGGACTTTACTATTCCAAGTTCATTATTAAGCGTATCATGGAAATCGTTACCGACAGATTTTGCATCGTTCTCGGTTGAATCGTCGTCAAACAGGTAAGATGATATGTTGTAAAACTCGCTCTCCTTACCGTCCTTAAGGTCGGCCTTATCAAGAAGATAAACGTGCCTGTCCGCGTCATAGCTGATTCTGAAGGCGCAGGTGTTGTTTGCATAAACGCAGTCCGTACTGTCCTGTTTAACAAATTTTTGCGAGGTTATTATAGGCTGAAGTTGTCCAATAACGATATCTAATGAATTATCCAACATAAATTAGTCCTCCAAATGTCCAAATGGTAATTAAGTATATAATAACACAACATCAATCATTTGTCACCAAAAATTTTACTTTAAATCTATAACAAGTGGTGGTATAATAAATTTTATAAACCAATCGAGTGCGGAGAACAATAATGAGAGAGCTTACGGATATTAATTATCTTGAATCACTTTTTTCGAAACACGGGTTCAATCTTAAAAAAGGGTTGGGCCAAAATTTTCTTATCGACCCGACGGTCTGCCCTGCTATTGCCGAATGTGCAGGCATCGATAATGAGGGCGTAATAGAGATCGGCCCAGGTGCAGGCGTACTTACGAGAGAACTTTCAAAGCGCGCAAAAAAAGTAGTAGCTATAGAATTAGACACAAAACTTGCACCTCTATTAAGCGAAACACTTAATGGGTTTGAGAATGTTTTTGTTAAATTTGATGACGCAATGAAGTGCGACCTAGAAACGCTCATAAAAGAAGAGTTTGGTGATATGCCTGTTTCGGTATGCGCTAATCTGCCGTACTACATTACATCGCCGCTTATAATGCGTCTGCTTGAGGAGGACCTGCCTGTCAAGGCTGTAACGGTTATGGTGCAAAAAGAGGCCGCAGACAGGATATGCGCACAAATGGGTACACGCGAATGCGGCGCTGTCACCGCCGCTGTCAGATATTATTCCGAGCCGGAGATAATGTTTCAGGTCAAGCGGACTTCATTTTTACCGCCTCCAAAGGTCGACAGTTCTGTAATCAAGCTTAACATAAAGGCCGATACAGAATTAGTCGGCTGTGACAAAGATAACTTTTTTAAAACCGTAAAGGCTGCCTTTTATACCCGACGTAAGACAGTTGTTAACTCTGTTTCTACGGCGCTTAATTTGGACAAGGCATATGTCACAAACGCGCTGATAAAGTGCGGATTAGAGCCTGACATCCGTGCAGAAAAAATAAAATTTGAAGAGTTTGCTTTGCTTGCAAACGCACTGTTCGAGGTGAATTAATTTGCATTTTGACCCATATGAATCCAAGAAAGCCAAATACAACAGGCTTGTATCAAACATAATCATCATTGGCTTTTTTATTGTTTTCGCTTTATGTTTAATTTATATCTTTTTCGGCAATAAGACTGTTAAAGAAAACTATTATTTTGAAACAGTTTCAACGCAGTATCAAAAGACTGAAAACAGCGAGTTCATTGATTTGCGCGACATGTTTTTACTCAGTACTGATACTACCGAAACTATACAAAAAGATGATGATTTCGACAAACGATACCCTACCGCTTCAGCGTTGCTCGATTTTGATGAAGCCTATTACGACGCTGAAAAGCCGCTCGTTATATTTTCGTCAGACAGCATCGTTTGTGCTCAGGCCATACTAAGCGAAGTCAACGACTACCGTGTTCTGGAGGTCGTAACAGCAAAAACTACTCAGACCGTTGCAGAAACGGAAATTATAATTGATATAGACACCTTTTCTGCATTTAGTGTTTTGTACAACACACGGTCAGGCGAGTTGACTTATCAAGAATATAACGCCGAGTCCTTTCACATGGATATCTACTCGGTCGGATTTGAGTTAAACGGTATTGAACCGACGAGCATCAGTTATTATGTTAACCTGAGTTCTGAACCTAGCGACTCTATCAATATGGTGTATGACGCAATAAATTTAGGTGAAAACACTGAAAAGACAGAAAAAACTGACAACGGTGTAACCGTAAGTGCAGACTATGAATCGAAGTCTGCCGAAAAGGCCAAACTTAGTTTGCAATTAGACAGCGAAAGATTGTCAACGCTTGTCAGCGCTCAATTTAAAATTAAGACTAAGGCCCAATCTGACGCAGTTACTAAACTTATCATAAATTGATACGTAGACAGTCATATCCACCAAACACAACCCCTTTTGTTCGGCTTTGTGCTGAACAAAAGGGGTTGTGTTTTAGTTTGCGACATAACTTTTATTTAAGCATATTGCAGTTTCCTAAAATTCCGTAATCGGAATAATCAAATATTGGAGCATCTTTATCAGAATTTATGGCAATTACTGTACCTGCCTGTTGCATTCCTACAATATGGTGAACCGCTCCGGATATGCCGACAGCTATATAAACAGGTGGACTTATCGTTTTCCCCGTTAAGCCTACCTGCATACTTGCTCAATCAGATGGACAAGGAGGAAAGGACAACCCTGTTAAAAGACCTTTATACTAAAGAAGGTGCCAATTTGTCAATTGGCAGATTAACCATTGGTTCGTGCGATTATTCTGCAGAATTGTATTCTTATGATGATGTTCCGTTTGATACTGAATTAAAGCATTTTTCCATTGAACGTGATGAGAAGTATATCATCCCGATGATAAAGGAAATCCTTGCAATTAAACCTGATTTGTATTTATTTGCTTCTCCTTGGAGCCCTCCGGGCTGGCCAAACATCGGACCCAACCCCTGCGGCGGCTTTGTTACTCGTCACAGTGTTACCGGTGAATTAAACTTCAGCGGTCAGTATAAGGCGATCAAGAATATTGCCAAGTATATTTCACCTAAATCAAAAATCTATGCACTTAATACAAGTGAAGTACCGAAGAACAGAATGAATCTTTATCCAAAGTCAGTACCGACTGTTGAAGGCTTTATGATTGATAACGGTGATGAGCATCCGGTATATGTTATAGTAAACCCAGCAGATGTCAAAAAACAGGTACAGTTTTACACAAAAGATTCTTGGTGGTATGCAGAGCTTATGCCTGACACTGTTTCAACAATAGTATTTTAATGCTGTTCAAACGATAAAAACCTACTTGTTTCTAATGCAGAGTGAGAAAAATCACCCGCAATAAATACAAAAAAAGAAAGACACGTGGTAGCGTGTCTTTCTTTTTTTGGAATGGTTGTACAAATTCGAAGTCATTTAAATATTTTACCTATGTGTTCGAACTCCTACATATTTACATAAAAATCAATCAAGAAACAAATCAACGGCTTTGCCGTTGTATATCATCATTGCGAAAGAAAATACAGCCTTACGGCTGATGAGATACACGCTGACGCGTGATGATATACGCCTGCGGCGATGATATACCATTGCTTTCGCAATGGATAAAAAAACGACTTGTCGAAACAAGTCGTTTTTTCTGGCGTCCCGAGAGGGACTCGAACCCCCGACCCTCTGCTTAGAAGGCAGATGCTC
>CAYYGY010000018.1:0-9187 GCA_964471735.1 uncultured Eubacteriales bacterium | reverse complement strand
CTCTCTTTGCACTGGAAAGCCATGCGCCGCTTTGCGATTTTGATATAATCGGTTTTACTTTGCAGTATGAGTTAAGTTATACAAATCTGCTTAATATGCTTGACCTTGGGCACGTTCCCGTTCTCGCAAGCGACCGCACCGAACTGAAAAATCTGGTCGTCGCAGGCGGTCCCTGCGCCTTTAATCCCGAGCCGCTTTGCAATTTTGTCGACGTGTTTTTGATAGGCGAGGGAGAAGAGCTTGACAACGAACTGGTCGAACTTTACCGTCAGCATAAATTAAAAGGCTCACACAAGCAGGCGTTTTTGCGTGACGCCGCAAAGATAGAGGGCGTATATGTTCCGTCGCTTTATGAGGTAGAATATAATAAAGACGGCACAATATCGTCTTTCACCCCTAAGGACGGTGCTCCCGAAACGGTCAAAAAAAGGATAATGAAAAACCTTGAGGAAGCACCGTATCCTAAGGAGTTTGTCGTGCCTTACATTGATACTGTTTTCGACCGCGTAAGTGTCGAGCTTTTCAGAGGCTGTATACGCGGCTGCCGCTTTTGTCAGGCCGGCTTTATTTACCGACCGGTGCGCGAAAAGAGCGCTCAAACAGTCGATTCACAGGCGCGGTGCCTGTGCGATACTACAGGGTATGACGAGGTGTCCTTGCTGTCGCTTTCTTCAAGCGATTATACTCAGCTTAATGAGTTGCTTACCGATATTTTACCTTGGACTCAGCAAAAACGCATAAATCTCGCGCTTCCCAGCCTCAGAATAGATAATTTCTCAGATGAACTGCTCGAAAAAATTGCGTCTGTGCGAAAGTCCGGTCTGACTTTTGCCCCTGAGGCAGGTACGCAAAGACTGCGTGACGCAATCAATAAAAACGTAACTGAAGAAGAAATACTGTCCTCCTGCAAAACGGCCTTTGAGGGCGGATATACCGCCGTAAAGCTGTATTTTATGATGGGCCTGCCTACCGAAACTCTGCAGGATATTGAGGGAATTGCCGCGCTGGCTCAGAAAATAGTCGATATGTTTTACAGTATGCCGAACCGACCGAAGGGCAAGGGTGTTACCGTGTCTGTAAGCTGTGCCACCTTTGTGCCGAAGCCGTTTACACCTTTTGAGTTTGAGGCGCAAAACGATGCTGAAACCGTTTTATCAAAGCAACAGCACCTTATAGACAGCGTCAAATCGAAAAAAATTCAGTTGAGTTGGCATGACCCCGCCACATCTCTGCTTGAGGCGGTGCTTGCACGGGGTGACCGTAAGGTCAGCGACGTAATATACGAAGCGTGGAAGAGCGGCTGTCGTTTTGACAGCTGGAGCGAGTTTTTCGACTTTGATAAGTGGCAGGCGGCGTTCGATAAGTGCTCAGTCGCGCCCGAATTTTATGCTAACCGCCACAGAGAGTACGGCGAGATCAACCCTTGGGATTTCATTGACATCGGCGTAACTAAGGACTTCTTTATCCGCCAGAATGAGCTGGCGCAACGCGGTGTTTCAACCCCCAATTGCCGTATGCAGTGCTCAGGCTGCGGCGCAACTGTGTTTAAGGAGGGCTTGTGCTGTGAAAAACGTTAGAGTGTTCTACCGAAAAAAAGGCAGGCTCAAGTACATATCCCACCTTGATATGAACAGGGTGTTTTCCAGAATAGCGCGCCGCTCAGGTATCCCGTTGTGGTATACCGAGGGCTTTAATCCGCACCCAAAGCTTAATTTTGCTTTGCCTCTGTCGCTCGGGTTCGAGAGCGATTATGAAGCAGTCGATATCCGACTGGAGGACGATGGCTTTACAACAGAGCAAACCTATGAGCTTATTGCACCTGTAATGCCTGAGGGCCTTGAACTTATCGCCGTGCGCGAGCCTGTTATGAAGGTAGGCGAGATAGCGTATGCTTCGTTTGATATGTATATGGATGTGCCTGAAAACATAGACGGTTTCTTTAGCCTTGATAAAATCGAAACAGAAAAGCTTACAAAGAAAAAGCAACTCAAAACTGTCGACATACGGCCTATGATAAAAGATTGGTCGGCCGCAGACGACAGACTCAGTTTGTTGCTTTCGGCCGGTACGGACAACCTCAATCCCAACGCTGTTATTACGGCGCTGGAGAAATTCCAAGGGCATACTATAAAGGTAAAAAACGTTGTAAGAAAAATGCTTTTCGACTCAAATATGCAAAAATTTGAATAAACTCAAAAAACCTCTTGCATTTTTGTTTTCAATGTGTTATCATATCAAAGCATTTGATATCCGCCGATTCCTTTTCGGTGGGGTTCATTGTTCATTTTAAACATTGAAGCGGACAGTCCTCTGCCGTGTGTCGCGGTATGAATGTCTGATTAGAAAAAGGAGGATAATTTAAATGAACGCAGTTGAGCAGTTGGCAGCAAGCCAGCTTAAGGAAAACGCACCGAAGGTAAACATCGGTGAGACCGTTAAGGTACACGTAAAGATCCGTGAGGGTGAGCGTGAGAGAGTCCAGATTTTCGAGGGCACCGTTATCGCCAAGAATAACAGCGGCGTGTCTGAGACCTTCACCGTGCGTCGCGTAGCATACGGTGTCGGAGTTGAGCGTGTATTTCCGGTACATTCTCCCAACGTCGAAAAGGTCGAGCTTGTCCGTAAGGGTAAGGTCAGACGCAGCAAGCTTTACTATCTGCGTGACAGAGTCGGTAAGGCTGCTAAGGTTAAGGAAAAAATCTAACGACTTTAAAGGGGCATTTATTGTCCCTTTTTTGTTTTATGAGGGTGAAAAGCAATGTCAGAAATGCAAAACATACAGTGGTTTCCGGGGCATATGGCGCGTACCCGCCGCCAGATAAAAGACAGCCTCAAGCTTATAGATGCCGTCGCTGAGATAGTCGATGCCCGAATCCCTATGGCCAGCCGCAACCCCGAACTGCCTGAAATGACAGGTGGCAAACCGCGTATAGTCTTGCTTAATAAGTGCGATATGGCTGATAAAGCATCAACCGACAGATGGATAAACTACTATTCGTCAAAAGGTATAACGGCGTTACCCATAGACTGCCGAAGCGGAACGGGACTGAAAGCGTTTGTCCCCGCTGTAAAAGAACTGCTGTCTGAACGGCTTGAGCGATTCAAGGAAAAAGGAATGGCAGGCAGAACTTTGCGCGTAATGGTGTGCGGAATACCAAACGTGGGTAAATCGTCGTTTATAAACAAGATGGCACGCTCTGTCAAGGCAAAGGTAGAGGACAGACCCGGTGTAACAAGGGGTAATCAGTGGTTTACCGTGTCCGGAGGGATTGAGCTGTTGGATACAGCGGGTGTCCTGTGGCCGAAATTTGATGACAAAGCGGTTGGAGAAAGACTTGCATTTACCGGCGCAATAAGAGATAATATACTTGACATCGAGGGGCTGGCCGTGCGCTTTATCGAAACTCTGCCGGAGCATTATTTTCCGTTACTGTGCGAGCGGTATAAGTTGGACGATGTTTCCTCGTTGGAAGCGTATGAGATACTTGAACTTATCGGCAAAAAAAGAGGTATGCTCGCCGCAAGGGGAGAAATAGATACCGAGCGTGCCGCCATAATGCTTATCGACGAATTCAGAGCCGCAAAGATAGGCAGGATAACACTTGAAGAGCCCGAAAGGATATGAAACGAATGGACGATAACAGAGAGAAATTAATAGCCGAAGGTGAGGCGGAGCAAACAGATGCCGATGTCGCAACTGCTAAAGAAAACAGCAGTGAGACGGCAAAAGGTATATTTGATTGGATAGATTCGGTCGTGTTATCGGTTTTTGCCGTTGCAATCATTTTTACCTTTGTGTTTCGTATAGTCGGAATAGACGGCTCCTCAATGCAAAATACACTTCAGCATGGGGACAGGGTAATTATCGTCAGCGCAGGCTACACACCTAAAAAGGGTGACGTTGTTGTAATATCAAGGAATATATCTAACGATAACTCCAGCATGACTCAAAGCAATGCCCCCATTATAAAGCGTGTTATCGCCACAGAAGGTGATACGGTGGATATTCGCTTTGAGGACGGAGTCGGCTATGTTTACGTAAACGGCGAGGTGCTTAACGAGCCTTATATCTCAGAGTATATATCTGAGGACTTCCAAACTTATGATCCCATATCATTTCCCGTTGTTGTAAAGGACGATTGCATCTTTGTTCTGGGTGACAACCGTAATGACTCGCTCGACAGCCGTTCTGCTATCATCGGCGAAAATGGAATGGTCAGCACAAAGTATGTGCTTGGCCATGCGGTGTTGCGTATCTACCCGTTTAAAAAGATAGGACTGTTGTAATTATGGCTAAAACGATACCTGATTTTTCAATTGAGCTTTCGGCAAAAGAGAAGGGCTATACCCTTGTGTGCGGCGTCGACGAGGCGGGCAGAGGCCCCCTTGCAGGCGATGTGTATGCCGCCGCTGTAATATTGCCCGACGATTGTGTTATAGAGGGACTCAACGATTCCAAAAAACTCACCGAAAAAAAGCGCGAACAGCTGTACGACGTTATAATCGAGAAAGCGATCGCATATTGTATCGCAAGTGCAACTGTCGAAGAAATCGAAAGCCTCAATATCCTTAGGGCTACTTATCTTGCAATGAACAGGGCGATAGACGGACTTGGCGTCAAGGCTGACTATGCGCTGATAGACGGCAACCGCGTCCCCGACGGGATAGAGCCTGCCTGCGAAACTGTCGTCGGCGGCGATGCAAAGTCGATGTCTATAGCCGCCGCGTCGGTGCTGGCAAAGGTGGCAAGGGACAGATATATAACCGCGCTTGATGAAAAATATCCGCAGTATAATTTTAAAAAGCATAAAGGCTACGGAACGAAGGAGCATACAGACGCCATATTGAAATATGGCCCCTGCCAGATACATAGAATCAGCTTTTTGCGCAATATATTAAAGGGCTGATGCTATGAATATAGGCGCGTCGGGCACAGCAGGTGAACAGTATGCCTGCAAGTTCCTGTCTAAGAAACGGTATAAGATCCTTTCCAGAAATTTTCAGACCCGCTTCGGAGAGATAGATATCGTGTGCAGGGATAAAAACAACATAGTTTTTGTTGAGGTCAAAACAAGAGGACAGCAGCATATCGCAAGCGGCAGGGAAGCGGTGACATACTCAAAGCAAGGGAAAATAATAAAAGCGGCAGTACAATATTTACAGCAAAATCCAAGCACGCTTCAGCCGAGATTTGATGTCGTCGAGGTAACGGAAGACGGCGGCAAATATTCAGCCGAGCACATAATCAATGCTTTTGACGCAGGAGGCCGCCGTGAATTTATTTGATTTGCACTGTGATACTATATACGAATGTTACTTTAAAGGGAAAAGGTTGCGTAGAAACGACCTTTCCCTTTCTTTGCGTAAGGGCTTGTCCGCCGACAAATGGTGCCAGTGCTTTGCGCTGTTTATCCACGACAAATATCACGGCGAAAAGGCGACCGAGATGTACTTCAGCCTTTTAAGAACACTGCAAAGCGAACTGGCGTCTAATACTGACCTTGCGTCGTTTTGCCGTACGGGAAACGATATCGATACAGCGTTAAGCGAAAACAAGTGCGCCGCTATCTTGACGGTCGAAAATCTGTCGATGCTCAACGGCAATATAGATACGGTCGATAGATTGTGGCAGGACGGTGTGAGAATGGCGACCTTGACGTGGAACGGCGATAACTGCGTTGCCTCAGGTGTAAATTCAAGCGGCGGATTGACGGCGTTTGGTAAAAAAACAGTCGAAAAGATGAACGCGCTGGGAATAATTTGCGATGTCTCTCATCTGAATGAGAAAAGCTTTTGGGACGTTTTAGAGATTTGCAGTGCGCCTGTTGTTGCGTCACATTCAAACTTAAGCCGCGTGCATGACCACAAAAGAAATCTTACAGATGAGCAGTTTAAGGCCGTGTGCAAAACAGGCGGTCTGGTCGGTATTAATTTCTATAACGAGTTTTTGGGCGGCGACCCGCTGGACGCGGTGTACCGCCATCTTGCGCACGCAATCGAACTGGGCGGAGAGGATAATATCGCAATCGGCACGGATTATGACGGCGCCGAAGTGGATTTTCCTATCAATTCGGTTGACAAAATCGGCATTTTGTGCGATTATTTATTGGATAGAGGTGTTTCTCAGACATTGCTTGATAAACTGTTCTTTGAAAACGCCGAAAGATTGTTCAGAAAAGAGGAACTGCATTGCTTTACAACAGCACAAGAAACAAATCGGTAGAAGTTACGTCTGCGCAGGCGATAAACGACGGTATATCTAAGGACGGAGGCCTTTTCGTTCCCGAAAAGCTGCCGAAACTCGATAAGGCTTTCTTTGAAGAAATAAAGGGTAAAAGCTATATTGACAGAGCGGCCGCTGTGTTAAAACTGTACCTGACCGATTTTACGGACGATGAGATATATTCCTGCGTCAACGGTGCATATAAGGGTACCTTTGACGACGATATTCCCGCGCCGCTTTCGGATATGAGTAACGGCTCGTACATCCTTGAGCTGTGGCACGGCCCCACCTGTGCTTTTAAGGATATGGCGCTTCAACTGCTGCCCCATTTGCTTACCCGCTCCGCAAGCAAGGTGGGCGGCGGAAAGCGTACGGTTATCCTCGTTGCCACCTCAGGCGACACGGGAAAGGCGGCGCTTGAGGGCTTTAAAGATGTCGATAATACCGGCATTATGGTCTTTTACCCCGAACACGGCGTCAGCCAGATGCAGAAACTGCAAATGGCCACGCAGGAGGGCTCAAACGTATTTGTCTGTGCCATAAACGGCAATTTTGACGACGCTCAGTCAGGCGTAAAGCGTATTTTTACAGATAAAGCGATAGGCGGTAAACTGGCTGAAAATTCAATGGCGTTCTCCAGCGCAAACTCTATCAACTGGGGCCGTCTGCTTCCGCAGATAGTTTATTACATTTCCGCTTACTGCGACCTGCTGAATAAAAATCCTCAGCTGGACAGCTTTAATGTTGTCGTGCCTACCGGCAACTTCGGCAACATACTTGCCGCATATTACGCAAAATGTATGGGTGTTCCTATCGCAAAGCTAATCTGTGCTTCGAACAGTAATAATGTGCTTACCGATTTTATACGTACCGGAACCTATGACCGCAACAGAGAGTTCTTTACAACTATCTCGCCGTCAATGGATATACTTATCTCAAGCAACCTTGAACGCTTGATCTATCATCTGAGCGGCTGTGACGACGCCCTTGTAAACGAATGGATGACCTCTCTCTCGCAGACAGGAAAATACACCGTCAGCGACGAGGTAAGGGAAAGGGTGCGCGAGCTTTTCTACGGCGGCTGTGCAGATGATACCGCTACCAAGAAAACTATCAGCAAAATGTTTTCAGAAAGCGGCTACCTGTGCGATACTCATACGGCGGTCGCTGTGTCGGTGTATAACGACTATGTTGCAGAAACCGGCGATAATCGTGAAACGGTCATCGTCTCCACCGCCAGCCCTTATAAGTTTGCGGCGGACGTGCTGGACGCTGTTGACAATACAGCGTCAAACGGTGTCAGCGGCATAGAGGCTATGAAGGCCTTGTCGGAAAAAACCGGCACGCCTATACCTACACCGCTTCTCGGTCTGGCCGAAAAAGAAGTCCGCTTTAAAAAGGTGTGCGAGCCCGAGGATATGGATAAGGCGGTCTTTGAGTATCTCGGTATAAAATAAACTTTTAGGCCCGTCGGTTCCGTCGGGCCTGTATTAAAATATAAGGGAGTCTTTAAATGTCAGTATTTACGATATCCGACCTTCACCTGTCGCTGTCGGCGGATAAGTCTATGGATATATTTAAGGGCTGGGAAAACTATGTCGAACGTATAGAGAAAAACTGGCGTGCGGTCGTAACTGATAAGGATACAGTTGTCCTGCCGGGCGACATATCATGGGCAATGAAGATAAGCGACGCCGTAAAGGATTTTGCCTTTATCAACGCTCTCCCCGGTAAAAAAATTATAATCAAGGGCAACCACGACCTGTGGTGGTCGTCTATGAAGAAGATGAATCAGTTTTTGGCCGAAAACGGATTTGATACCGTTGAATTTCTGAACAACTCAGCCGCCCTTGCAGACTCAAAGGTGATATGCGGCACAAGGGGATGGTTGATTGAGGAAAGCGGCACCGACAGCAAACTGATAAACAGAGAGGCCTTGAGGCTGAGAGCGTCCCTTGAGCAGGGAATAAAACTCGGCACCGACCTAGTTGTGTTTCTCCACTATCCGCCCGTTACACAGCAAAACGTATGCACCGAAATCGTCAGTGTTTTGCAAGAGTATAACGTTCGCCGCGTTTACTACGGCCATATTCACGGAAACAGCGCCGTATATGCAGTAAACGGCCCCGTTGACGGCATAGATTACCGCCTCGTTTCGTGCGACAGGGTAGATTTTACTCCTGTTTTAGTGAGATAAAATAAAAAAATATTTGTTTTTATTAAAAAGCAGTAGAAATATCTGACAACATATGTTATAATCACAAGGTATGCGAATTAATCAAGGAGGATTAAAATGTTACTTAAAGGAAAAACAAAGGTTGAAACCAACCGCTATGAACTCGAAATCGTCATTGACGAGCAGGAGCTTGAGGCTGCCGTTGCTAAGGCATATGCCAAAAGTGCCGATAAAATAGCTATTCCGGGCTTCCGCAAGGGTAAGGCTCCCCGTGCAATAGTCGAGAAGATGTACGGTAAAGAATTTTTCTATGAGGACGCGCTCAATATCCTTTACCCCGATGCAGTTGAGTTTGCGCTTGATGAGGCAAAACTTGAGATAGTTTCTAACGATATCGGCTTTGACCTTGTAAGCATGGATAAAACCGGCGTTGATTTCAAGGTCACTGTAACCGTAAAGCCTGAGGTCGCTCTTAAGGCTTACAAGGGCCTCAAGGCTGAAAAGCTTAAGGTCAGCGTAACAGATGATGAAGTAGACCAGCAGGTCAAGAATGTTGCCGAGCGCAACGCAAGACTTGAAAGCGTAACCGACCGTGCCGCCGCTAACGACGATACCGTTGTTATTGACTTTGAAGGCTTTGTAGACGGCGTTGCTTTTGAGGGCGGCAAGGCCGAAGGCCACAGCCTTAAGCTCGGTTCAGGCTCTTTCATCCCCGGCTTTGAGGATCAGATCGTCGGACATAATATCGACGACGAGTTTGATGTAAACGTAACCTTCCCCGCAGAGTA
>CAYYGY010000017.1:0-9549 GCA_964471735.1 uncultured Eubacteriales bacterium | reverse complement strand
GTTGGTAGAAACCGCAAGAGGCACGCCTATTGAATGGCCTCCGCCAAGCACCAGCGAAACCGTAGGTGTCTTCATTCCTGCGATAAGCTCGGCTATCGCGAGGCCCGCCTCAACGTCGCCCCCGACAGTGTTTAAAATGATGAGCAGGCCCTCGATCTCAGGGTCCTCTTCAATGGCGACAAGCTGAGGTATGACGTGCTCATACTTGGTCGTTTTTGTCTGCTGAGGCAGGATATAGTGTCCCTCTATCTCGCCTATAACCGTCAGGCAGTGGATAGTGTGCCTGCCTTTATCCGAGGTGACCGAACCGCTTTCTCCGATAAGGTCATACTGCTCGGTCGAAAATGTATCTCTGCTGTCTGTTGATGAGTTTTGGTTATCGTTAGTGTGCAAAACTGTCCCTCCTAAAACTATATGTGACTTAGTTAGTTTTAGGAGAAAAATCAAATTAATACATATACTGTAAATTATAGCACGAATAATGATTTATGTAAAGCAAAAATAAATGTTGCCTGTGGGTAATAATAGTTGTATAATCTAAATAATTTCAGTTGGAGGGGTTTCTAATTGGCAGAGATCGCGGTGTATTTTAAAGATGTGACCGTACAGGTTGCCGTGCTGTTCATAATGATAGGTGTCGGTGCGCTGATAACAAAGCTAGGTATATTGACCGAGTCGGGCGCAAAGCAGATAACCGATGTGATACTTTTTGTCGTAACGCCTTCCGTAATAGTAAAAGCATTTGTTTCGGTAGAATTTTCGCCGGAGAATGCCGGCAGAATGCTGACGGCGTTTGTGTCTGCGGTTGTTTGCCACCTTATAGCCTTCGGTCTGGGAACCCTCTGCTTTTTAAAGCTTGAAAAAACACGCCGTGCGCTGGCTACGGGCTGTGTCATTTTCTCAAACAGCGGATATATGGCGATACCGCTTGCAGGCGCGATACTGGGTGATATGGGCGTGTTTTTGGTGTCGGTATATGTTGCGGTGTTCAACATCTTTCTGTGGACGCTGGGCATAAAGCTTTTTCTGAAGGAAAAGATTAGTGCAAAAAAACTGCTCTTAAATCCTAATATTCTGGCTCTTGCGGTAGGAATCGTTTTGTTTTTCTGTAAGATAAATGTTGCAAGCGTCGATGTCATATATGCACCGATTTCGAATTTTGCGGCGCTCAACGCACCTCTTGCTATGATAATCATTGGCTACCACCTGTTTAATTCAAACTTCAGGCTGGAAAAAAGCGATGTGACGTTGTTTGCCGCGTCTTTGCTGAGAATAATTGCGATGCCGTTAATAATGATGCTTTTGTTGCGTATGGCAGGGGTCAGGGGCGACATACTGACGGCCTGCATCATACCTGCAAGCGCCCCTGTCGCTGCCTCTGTTACGATGTTCGTTGCTAAGTTCGGCGGTGATGCAAAGGGCGCATCGAAGGCGTTGAGTATTTCTCATCTGCTGGGGATAGTGACGATACCGCTTATGCTGACGCTTTGCAAGATAATAGGTTAAGCAGCAGAGGAGTATCCGAACCCGCCTGAAATGGCCGTATTTCGGCGCTTTTCGGCTTATTGTCGGCGGCAGGCGTCAGCCTTGCCGCCTGAGCTGTACCAAAAATCACGCAAAATCCTACGCATTTCAGGTCGCAGAATTTTTACGGTGCCGATTTTTTCATCGGCACGGCACAAAACGCAGCAAATCCTGGCGGATTTGCGAGTATTTTAACACAGCAGAGGGAAAAATAGGCCCGTAAAAATCGGGTTCGGTTGTTCCTCTGTTGCTTAAGGAAAAAGAGGTGCATCAAGTGAAAAGAAATTATCAGGCCGAGCTTGACGGCATTACAGCTTCTTTGGGTGAAAGACGGCCGAAACTTCTTTTGCACAGTTGTTGCGGCCCTTGCAGCAGCTATGTTATAGAATATTTGTCACAATATTTTGATATAACCGTATATTACTATAACCCCAATGTTTTTCCTCTTGAGGAGTATGAGCGCAGGCTCAAAACACAGATAGAGCTTGTTCAGCGGCTCGGAGGTGCGGTTATGGCCGAGTCGGATTATGACCCTAACAGATTTTATGAAGCAGCAAGGGGTCTTGAGGCCGAAAAAGAGCACGGAGCAAGATGTACGCAGTGCTTTAAGCTTAGGCTTGAAAGCACCGCTTTGCGCGCACAGCAGGGCAAGTTTGACTTTTTTGCGACCACGCTGACTGTTTCGCCGCATAAAAACGCAGAGCTTATCAACTCAATTTCGTCTGAGATGGCGGAAAAATACGGCGTTAGTGCGCTGCCCTCTGATTTTAAAAAGCGAGAGGGATACAAGCGCTCGATAGAGCTTTCAAAAAAGTTTGACCTGTACAGGCAGAATTATTGCGGCTGTGAATTTTCACTCGAACAGCGAAGGATACAAAAGGCAGATGCGGATAAATAATACCGTCATCTGTCTTTTTTTGTCGGCAAAAACAATAAATTTTGCTCTTGTACTTGTTATAAGGCTCGATTAATGGTATACTGAATTATTAAAACAAGTTTATTTATTGCATTTGGAGTTGATTTTTTTGAGTCGAAAAAGGTGGGTAGTTTCAGCGTGCGACAGGCAAACAGCGAGAGAGATAGCCGACGAGTGTGATATTGATTCGTTGGTTGCGCTGATACTTGTTGCCAGAGGTTACGCCGACCCATTTGAAGTTGAGGAGTTCTTGTCCGACGACCAACAACTTGCCGACCCGTTTGAGATGATAGATATGGACAAGGCGGTCGAAAGGATAAACACAGCTATTGAAGGCGGAGAAAAGATTTGCGTTTACGGCGATTACGATGCCGACGGCGTAACCTCGACCGCTATGCTGTATACATATTTGAAAAGCAAGGGTGCCGCTGTAAGCTATATCGTACCCGAAAGAGAAGAAAATTACGGTCTTAACAACAATGCTGTTGACAAGATGGCCGGCAGCGGTGTTACGCTGATGATAACCGTAGATAACGGCATCAGTGCCGTTGACGAGGTAAGGTATGCTAATTCGAAGGGCATAAACGTCGTTGTTACCGACCACCATCTGCCTCAGGGCGAACTGCCCGATGCTGTGGCTGTGGTCGATCCGCACAGAGAGGACTGCCCGTCAAGCTTCAAGGACTATGCCGGCGCGGGAGTTTGCTTTAAACTGATATGCGCACTTGAGGGCGTTTCGGGTGAAGAACTGTGTGACAACTATGCAGATCTGGCGGCGGTGGGTACTGTTGCTGATGTTATGCCGCTTGTGGGAGAAAACAGACTTATTGTTAAGCGGGGTATAGAGCGGCTGAATTACGCCCGTGTAGGCTTTTCGGCGATAATAGATGCCGCAGGTCTTCGCAAGCGAGCACTTAATGCGCTTACGGTCAGCTTCGGCATAGCGCCCAGACTTAACGCCGCAGGCAGAGTCGGCAGTTGTAAGAGGGCCGTCAACCTTTTGATTGAAAGCGACAGAAAAGCCGCTGACCTGATAGCGGCGGATATAAATCAGTCAAATGTTACCCGACAGTCGCTTGAGCGTGAGATATCCGAGCAGGCTGTAAAACTTATTGAACAGCAGGGGCTTAATTTTGACAGAGTAATAGTTGTGTGCGGCGAAGGCTGGCATCATGGTGTTATAGGTATAGTTGCATCAAGGATATGTGAAAAATACGGCCGCCCTGCCATCGTACTCACCGATGACGGTGACACAGCGTCAGGCTCGGCAAGAAGCATAGGTGACTTTTCGCTTTACACCGCGATAAATGCCTGCAGTGAGGTTCTGGAACGCTTTGGCGGACACGCTCAGGCGGCAGGTCTTTCTATGCCGAAGGAAAACGTAGACCTGTTTCGCAAAATGATCAATGAATATGCGGCAAGAAAGTACGGCGATATGCCGTTTGCCGAACTTAAGATCGACTGCAAGCTCAAGCCGTCGGCGTTTACTGTTGATATGATACGTTCGCTTGAGGTGCTTGAGCCTTTCGGCGCCAGTAACGCAGTGCCTGTTTTCGGACTGTTCAATATGCGGCTTGACAAAGTCACCGCCGTCGGCAGTGCAAGCAATCATCTGCGTCTTGAACTCAGCCGTGACGGTGTCAGTGCTTCGGTGATGAAGTTCGGTTGTAAGATTGACGAATTCGGCTATTCGATAGGCGATGTCCTCGACCTTGCCGTTACAGCCGACTTAAACGAGTTCTCAGGCAGAGAGCAGGTGTCGCTGACGGCAAAAGGCGTGCGCGCGTCAGGTGTAGACGAGGAGAATCTACTGCTCGACATACGGCTGTATGAGCGCGTTAAAAGGGGCGAGAGCCTTTCGGGCTACGAGGACAGATGCAAACTCGACCGCGACACCGTTGCGACGGTTTACAAGGGTGTACGCAGAGGCTTTGCAGGAGATATTGAGGCTCTTCATTCTAAATTAGGCGAGGTCAGCTTTGCAAAGTTAAAGCTGAGCCTTGATGTTTTGAAAGAATTGGGAATTATAGAGTATAATGATGTTGACGGAGTTGTTTGTGTGTCTGTCAACCATGTCGACAGAAAATTTGAGCTTGAGGAGTCGGCGCTGTACCGAAACTTAAGCTCGTTGTAACGGTTATTAACGGGGGTGATACCGTGAAGGATAAAAGTCTTAGCTTCAGCCTGCTTGAGGAGGCGATGCAAAAGCAAAACGGCGTCTATAACTTAGACGCAATAAAGCGTGCTTACGAGCTCGGTATGAGGTCGCACGAGGGGCAAATGCGCCTTTCGGGCGAGGCTTATTATACGCACCCGCTGAACGTTGCGTGCATTGTTACCTATCTCGGTATGGACACCGAATCTATTATTGCCGCTTTGCTTCACGATACGGTAGAGGACACCGACCTGACTACCGAGGATATAAAGCGTGAATTCGGCGAGGAGGTGGCGGCGCTCGTCGATGGCGTGACAAAGCTTGGCAAGGTGTCCACTAACAACCGTGAGCAACAGCAGGCGGAAAACATACGCAAGATGCTGCTTGCGATGAACGAGGACATAAGGGTAATAATCATAAAGCTTGCAGACAGATTGCATAATATGCGCACTCTTTCCGCTCAAAGCACACAAAAGCAGCTTGAAAAATCGCTTGAAACACTTGAAATTTATGCGCCTATCGCTCACCGCTTGGGAATCAGGGCGGTGAAAGAGGAGCTTGAGGATCTGGCTATCCGCTATCTAGACCCGATTGCATACGGAGAGATAGAGCAACAGCTTGAAAAAGATAAAGAATACAGAAAAAGCTTTATAGAAAGCATAAAAGAGCGGATTTCTGACCGTCTGGGGGATTCTATCCCAAATCTGCAGATAGAGGGCAGGGTCAAGTCTATTCACGGAATATACCGCAAGATGTTTATGCAGGGCAAACAGTTTGAAGAGATATATGACATCTATGCTGTCAGGGTCATAGTCAACACAGTCAACGACTGTTATAATGTACTGGGACTTGTTCACGAGATGTTCAGGCCTATTCCGGGGCGTTTTAAGGATTACATCTCAACGCCTAAGTCGAATATGTACAAGTCCCTTCACACTACCGTTATCAGCAGAGAGGGCGCGCCTTTTGAAGTGCAGATACGCACTTGGGATATGCATCACACCGCAGAGTACGGAATCGCAGCGCACTGGAAGTATAAAGACGGTATATCCGGCCCTGACGATAGGTTTGAAAAGAGGCTGTCGTGGATAAGACAGCTGCTTGAAACCCAGAAAGAGGTCGACGATGTTGAGGAAATAGTACGCACGATAAAGACTGACCTTGCGCCTGAGGACATTTTCGGCGTCACACCTAAGGGCGACGTGATAAGCTTGCCCGTCGGCAGTACGGTCATTGATTTTGCCTATGCGATACATTCTGCGGTCGGCAACCGTATGATAGGCGCAAAGGTCGATGGTAGGATAGTGCCGATCGACTACAAGATAAACACAGGCGACGTAATTGAGATAATAACCGCGTCAAAAACTCAGGGCCCCAGCCGTGACTGGCTTAAGATAGTCAAGACGGGCGAGGCGCGAAACAAGATAAGAGCGTGGTTTAAGAAGGAACGCCGCGCCGAAAATATTGAAACGGGTAAAAACGAGGTTGAGCGTGCGCTGAGGCAGGCGAGGGTACGCCTGAGCGAAGATGAATATGCAAGTCTTATGAAGGATCTGGCGGACAGAAACCACTGCCAGACGATAGACGACCTATATGCAAAAATAGGCTACGGCGGCTTCAATTTTTCTAATATCGTGCCTAATATTAAGGAAAAGTTCAAGCCGAAAGCACCGGTTGTGCCTGTGACAAGCCAACCGGTCAGAGAGCCGTCGGGCGACGGCGTAGTGATAGAGGGCGTCGACAACTGCCTTATTAAATTTTCGAAATGCTGCAGCCCTCTGCCGGGCGACAGCATCATCGGCTTTATTACAAGAGGGCACGGCGTTTCGGTGCATAAGCGCGACTGCAAAAACGTGCCTGAGGATATCTCTGCTTGCGATGAGCCGGGCCGCTGGATAAGTGCTCACTGGGCAGGTAATCAGAGCTCTTCCTTCAGCGCAACAGTAGAGATCTTTGCGCTTGACCGTTCAGGCTTGCTTGCCGATATAACCGTTGCCATATCCAACATGCGTGTTATGATAACGGCGATAAACTCCCGCTGTATAAAGGACGGCAACTGTCTGCTGAGCCTGACCGTCATGGTTGAGAGTGCAGAGCACCTTAACAGCATAATCGCAAAGCTCAGCTCTATTAACGGTGTATTTTCGATAGAAAGACAGGTTGGATAATATGAAATGCCTGATTCAGCGTGTAAAACACGCATCTGTTACGGTTGACGGCGAGGAAGTAGGCAAAATAGGAGCAGGACATCTTATCCTGTTCGGAGCCTCCGGTAAAGACGATACCTTTGTTGCCGATGCTATGGCTAAGAAGACTGTCAATCTGCGCGTTTTTGAAGATGAAGCGGGGAAAATGAACCTGAGCCTGCTTGACGTTGGCGGCGAGGCGCTTATTGTTTCGCAGTTTACCCTATACGCAAACTGTAAGCACGGCAACCGCCCTTCGTTTATTGAGGCGTGCGAGCCAAAGACGGCGAATGAGATGTATGAATATTTCTGCACCGCCGTTAAAGGCTACGGCGTCAAGGTCGAAAAGGGCGTTTTCGGTGCAGATATGAAGGTCGAACTGTTAAACGACGGGCCGGTTACGATCATGCTCGACAGCGAAGAGATAGTTAAGAGGAAGTAAAATGATAGAAGTATACCGCTTTCAAACACCGCCGCTTGCATCAAACTGCTATGTGGTTAAGGACAAAGATACACAAAGCGCGATAGTTATTGACCCAGGCCATCCTCGTTCGAGAGCGCTTGAGTTTATTGAGAAAAACTCACTTACGGTAGAGTATGTCCTGCTTACGCACCGCCACTTCGACCATGTGCTCGGCACGGCTGAGTTTGTCCGCAAAACGGGTGCAAAAGCTACTATTCACCGTCTTGATGCCGTCGGGCTTGAAAGCAGTAAAGACAGCCTGTTTGACAATTTTGTTGAGTACTATGGTATTTCTCAGGAAATAATACGTGCCGACATTCTTTTAAACGACGGCGATGTTATCGACTGGTCAGGCAGAAAGATCGAGGTCATCCACACGTCGGGGCACACATCGGGCGGCGTTTGCTATATTATTGAGGACTGCATTTTTACGGGCGACACGCTTTTTGCAGGCAGTATAGGACGTGTTGATTTCCCTACAGGCGACTCAGAGCAGATGAAGGCGTCCCTTGCAAGGCTTGCGTCGCTTCAGGGTGATTATAAGGTCTATTCGGGTCACGGCGAATCTACTACGCTTGACTGTGAGCGCCGAAACAACATATATATGAAATGAGTCTGAAATGAAACTTTTTACAACGAACAAAAATTACAGATACGAGCTTGAAAACCTTTGCAGGCTCTTTTTCCCTTTTGAAAAGATTGAGGTCTGCGACCAAGCGTGCTGCTTTGATGACGATTTTTACGTGAACGCCCGTGCTTGTGTCAAAGTCGGCGGACTGCTGGAGGTTGAACTGAAAAAGGGCGGCTTTCTGCGCCGCTTTGAGCGTAGGCTTGATGAATGTGACGACCTTGACTCAGAGGCGGAGCGGCTGCTTGCGGTTATGCTATACGATGCTTTTTGCGAACTTACCGGACTTAATCCTCAGTGGGGCATACTTACCGGAGTAAGGCCGGGCAAGCTTATGAGAAAGCTGACCGCCGCTATGGGCCGCGAGGGTGCAAAGGATTATTTTAAAAGCAAACTGCTTTGCTCGGATAAAAAGACAGAGCTTTGTATGACGGCGGCGGAAAATGAAGAAAAGCTCATAGCCTCCTCTAATTTTGACGATTTCAGCCTCTATCTTTCGGTTCCGTTCTGCCCTACCAGATGCAGTTACTGTTCATTTGTCAGCCACTCGGTCGAAAAGTCGATGAAGCTTGTTGATGAGTATGTTGAGCTTTTGTGTAAAGAACTGGCTTACACAGGCGAAATAGTAAAGAGATTGGGGCTCAGGCTTTCCACCGTCTATATGGGCGGCGGCACGCCTACAACCCTCTCGGCACAACAGCTTGAAAGGGTGCTGGGCCAAGTAAACGACAGCTTTGATACCGCCAACGCACGTGAATTTACCGTTGAGGCGGGCCGCCCCGACACGATAATAAAAGAAAAACTCCACGCGATAAAGGCGGGCGGTGCCACGCGCATATCAATAAATCCGCAGACGCTTAATGACAGCGTTTTGCAGGTTATAGGCAGGCGCCATACGACCCAACAGACGCTTGATTCGTTCCGTCTTGCCCGTGAGTGCGGCTTTGACAACATTAATATGGATCTGATAGCAGGCTTGCCGACGGATACGGTCGAGAGCTTTTCCGACAGCATTGACGGGGTTCTCAGGCTCGACCCTGAGAGCGTTACCGTACACACGCTTTCGTTGAAGCGCTCGTCGAGGCTTACAGCGGACAGAGATATGCCCGATGCCGAGGCAGGCGTTTCGGCAGATAAGATGCTGGGTATAGCAAACAGCAGACTTTGCGAGTCGGGGTATGAGCCGTATTATCTCTACCGCCAGTCAAAGACGGTCGGTAATCTTGAAAATACGGGATACGCAAAGAAGGGCTTTGAAAGCCTTTATAACATATTTATAATGGACGAAACACATTCAATAATTGCCTGCGGTGCGTCGGCGGTGACTAAACTTCGCTCAAAGGACGGATATATCGAGCGCGTGTTCAATTATAAATATCCCTACGAATACATATCACGCTTTGACGAGATGATTGAGCGAAAAAAGGCGATAGAAGAGTTTTATAAGCGCTATCCTATTTGACGGTTGAAGTTTCGTATAAAATGTGATAAAATACATTAAAACGGCTAAGGAGGATACAGTGATGGGCACTTTTGAAAATACGGTTGTAAAGGCAAAACAACTGCTTGATGCCACAGGAGCAAAGATTGGGCAGGCTATTGATGTACAGAAGATGAACATTAACATTGCAAAGATACAAAACGAAATTGACAAGCAGTACGAGGTGCTCGGCAGGC
>CAYYGY010000016.1:0-9763 GCA_964471735.1 uncultured Eubacteriales bacterium | reverse complement strand
CAGTTACAGTATATTTACCGTCCCAGTTGCTGAGACCAGCAGGAACCTTGTAATCACCGTCACCTAAGGTGTAAGAAACGGTTGCAGCGGTGATATCAACATCAACAGTTTCAGAATCGGTTACAGCGGTGTCATCCTCTGCACCTGAAACAGTGAGGGTAAGCTCGCCGTCAGCGTACTTTACATTAACATTAATATAGCAATCAGGAACATAATTCACATTGCTCCAAGTCGTCGCAGCATACTTAACGCCTGTCTGCGGATCGGCGGTGCCGGCAGCAAGTATAGCTTCTCTCTCAGCATCAGTATACGCAACACGGCTGGATGTTCTGGCAGTTAAAGTAGTATCACCGTATGTAACAACTACAGTCGGTGCAGTATCGGATGCAGTCGATCCGTCGTCGCTAAGAGCCTGAGCATGAACCGTCATATCACCGATAGCAACTGTTGCGTAAGGAACAGTCCAATACGTACTGTAGCTATAGAAAGAATATCTGAAGCTAAACTCGAAGTCGTCACCGAGGGTGACGGTCTCGTTGTTGGTCAAGGTAACAGACTTGTTCTGACCTCTACCCATAATGGCGTCACCGGTAGCCTCGGTGTTAAAGAACGCATAATACTTCTGGTTTGCGTTCTCGTAGTCCGCTCCACCCTCAGAATAGGTCGAATCCGACCATGCAAGTGAGCCAAACGTTTCTTCTGTTGTCTGCTCAGCTGATACCGACATAACACCGATGCTAACCATCGATACCATCAAGCAGATTGCGCAAATGAGACTTAAAATTTTCTTTCCCATTTTGCATTTACCTCCATTCAAAAAAATTAAATATAGTGCCAGGCGATTTAGGCGAAACCGCCTGATGCCATTTACACACTTGTATATTAACACCTGCACAAAGTAAAATCAAGGTGAATTTGGTGAATTTGTAAATTCCTACAAATTGCCTGTAAGCTATTTGTTCATTTGTTAGTTTTTTAAGCGCGGTCTTACGTTATCATCCTATACCATTTTAAAAATTATATAACATTAAAACAAGAATTTATATTGAGAATTCTATGTTGTTGTGATATACTGTATCATCATATAAAATAAAGAGGAGGCGGCCGTTATGGAAAAGTTACCGCTTGTTGCTGCTGTTAATGATATGTCCGGCTTCGGGCGGTGCTCGTTGACGGTTGCGTTGCCTGTTATTTCGGCTATGGGTATGCAATGCTGTCCCCTGCCCACCGCCTTACTGTCCAACCACACAGGGTACAATAGTTGTTATTTCAGTGATCTGACCGAAGGAATGGACGAATACATATCTGAATGGAATAAACTGGGACTTAGGTTCGACGGCATTTACACGGGTTTCCTTGCAAACGCGCGTCAGGCGGACAAGGTGGCTGATTTCATGCTGAAGTTTGCAAAGCCCAACGTCGTCAAGCTGGTTGATCCGGTTATGGCTGACAACGGCCGTATGTACAGCACCTGTAGTGCTGAGCTTTGCACAGAAATGGCTAAGCTGGTTTCGCTGGGAACTGTTACGACACCTAATCTGACTGAAGCCTGCCTGCTCGCAGGGCATGATGTCGACGAGATATTGTCGCTTGAAGGCAATTCAAAGCGCGATGCTGTATTCAGTATTGCTGAAACGATTGCCGAGTCAGGGCCGAAGCAGGTCATTGTCACGGGTGTTGAGGTGACGAACGGAATGATTGATAATATCGTTTTTGACGACGGCGAAAAGTACGCGGTTTCGTCCCCAAAGGTTGCAAGGCAATTTGCGGGCACAGGCGACCTGTTTGCCTCGCTTTTGTGCGGTCACTTGGTGAACGGTAAGAGCTTGAAGCAAGCGGTCAGTTTAACATCTGCATTTGTTTATGAGGCTACGTGTTACACTTATGAGTGCGGCTCATCCGCTACTGACGGCATTATGTTCGAGCCTTTTTTGAAAAAGCTGTGCAAATAAGTTGTTGACAGCGCCTGCCTTTCGAGGTATAATACTCTGGTCAGCAAGCGGCCTTATCATATAATTTTGGTGAGGTTGCAAACTCTTTCGTCTGGGAATAGCACATGCAAAGCTTGATTTAAGTCGAGGCGTAGACCGGTTGGTAGTGCGGGTGGTTTGGGAGCGTGCCCGGCACGAATTGCCGTGATTTTACCAAAGTCCCGAAAAGCCTTTAACGGTGCGGACTTTCGGCTCTTTGATTGAACTCAAAAAAAGCGTGGAATTTGAGTTTGACCACAGTTTGTCCCACTTCCACACAAAAAGAAGAAAAATTGAATACAAAATCGGGGTGTGGCGCAGTTGGGAGCGCGCGACATTTGGGATGTTGAGGCCGCAGGTTCGAACCCTGTCACTCCGACCAAAAAAGCTCAGGAATCGTTGATTCCTGAGCTTTTTTCTTTGGTTGTAGAATTGATCAGATGCTTAATTACATCTATTTTTACCGCAGTGCAACTGTGCTCCTCTTTGCTTACTGCGGTGCAAAAAAAGATTACAATTGCATCAGAATAAAGTTGCTTGTCCGCGCATAAGATTATAATAATACGCATAACAGGCGGTACGTGTATGAAACGAGATCTTTCACTTTGGCAGTTTGCGGGCTTCGCAACAACATCACTAGGCGGAACACTGCTTCATTTTTTGTATGACTGGACAAACAAGAGCATCCTGATCGCTCCTTTTTCGGCAGTTAACGAATCCACATGGGAGCATATGAAGTTGCTGTTCTTTCCGCTGTTTATTTTCGCGCTGATACAGAGTCGGTTTTTCAAAGAATTCGAGAACTTTTGGTGCGTAAAGCTCGCGGGCATCGCCACAGGGCTTGTTCTGATTCCCGTGCTGTTTTACACCTACAACGGTGTGTTCGGGAAATCGCCCGACTGGGTCAACATTGCTATATTTTTCATATCGGCAGCATTGACATTTATACTGGAGACACGGCTATTCAAAAAGGAACGTCTGCGTTGCAAAAGACCGTATCTCGCCTTTGGACTGATCTGCCTGATCGGTGTATTATTTGTGGTGTTTACCTTTGCCACACCGCAAATTCCGATTTTCCAAGATCCGATCACGGGGACATACGGAATAAACAGATGAATCCCTTTTTAACTACTGCGGTGCAGAAAAACTTAAAAAAGCCTTGACTTTTAGGACATAAGAGTTACCATACAGACGACAAAAACTCCCTGAATACGGTTGAAGCCGTATTCGGAGAGTTTTTTGATTACAGTTTATCCAACACCCATATGCAGAGCCACTTTAAAACGTTTCAAAAGCGGTTTCAGCAAAAAAGCCTCACCTATTAACGTTTTTCAGATTCTCTGCATCTCTTATCCATCAGCAGAAGGACAACACACGTTACCGAGCTGATAATCATCATAATAAACCAGAAGACTTTTTTGTTATTATCACCGGTTGGCGGAATAACAGGCTGATCTGCGTGGCAAATATTTTTAAACTCTGCTATACAATTTTCAACTTCAGAGCCGTTCATTGTTACCTTTGAGATCAGCTTGTTATCCTCACCAAGCGAGATAGCAATCGTAATGTCGTAAACAGTTGTATCATAGGTTACACCGTCTATACCCTGATCGGTTTCGGACAGCCTATATGTATAAGTCTTGCCTACGTCCTCCTTTGAGAATGTGAGCGTAAACACTGCCTTTCCATACACATCTGAATTTAGCGCGGTCTTTTCGCCCGTAGTGACATTTTCGAGCACAAATTCGAATCCGTTGAGCCCTACAGCAGCCTTGCCTGTATTCTCTACGGTCTTGTTGACTGTTACAGTTTCGACAAAATCATACGTATCAGAAACAACGCAAGGCACAAAGGTGTTTACTAAGCTGTCAGTCTTTGTCACAATATATCCGAACGTAGTTTGTACAGCAGATGTCATCAACATTATCAGTGAAACAAGCAACACAAGCCGCCTGAGTATTTTATTCTTTATCAAGATTTTGCCTCCTTAGCAAAGGGAAAAAGAACTATCGGCAATCAAAAGGCACAAGGCTTGCTTATGCCCTTTGATTGCCGCCCACTCCCAATTGGGAGTGGGTGGACTTAATTTGTAACAGCATTTGCAGGTGTACCGCGCTGTTTTGCATTGTTTTAGTTTTGTGCGTAAGTTTCGTTAGTCACAATAACACAGGAAGGATTGTTTGTGTCTTCAGCAGTGAAATTGTTTCCTACTCCCAAATACACTTTATTTGTAAGGTTGTTTTCATTACCTATTCTGAATATCGCTTCTTTGTTAACTGTTGAATTGCTGATGTAAAGTGTATTGTTCTGCTCAAAACTGTTTCCACGAATTGCGATTGACTGACTGCTGCCATAAATATAACAATTATCCATATAAACAGTAATATTGCTGTGTCCGCCGATATAACAGCCGGAGTTATTATCCGTACCATTGGAGATGTAGCCATCGGGCATATCGCACTCTGTGATTATTGCATTTCTAACATAAGAGGTCGTTCCTTCACCGGCAAAATAGAATCCACCGTGTGCGTATCCTTTATAAGTGCCGCCGTTAACAGTCAACGTACCTGCATTTTGAACGCCGGAGTGTGTTCCTGTAACATTACAATCAATAAGGGTTAATTCCGCATTATAGTAATTCAAAACGCCCTGCGAAAGGTTATTGTCATTTAAACCATAATTAGAATATGCGTTTATAGTACAACCGGTAATAGTTGTAGCGCCTGAGTTGTAAACGCCATAAGCCTTTGCACTATCGGTTGTCGCGGTTATTGTACAATCAGTGATATTTGCAGTTGCGCCTGCTGATATGCTAAATCCACGTGATGTCCCGGTGGTTTCCGTTGCGGTGACTGTTGCAGCCGAAACATTAAGGGTTGCACCGGACGCAGCATAAATAACCGATCCGTTTCCGCCATTTGAAATACCAATATAAGTTCCACCTAAAACATTTACTGTAGAACCTGATTTTGCCTGTATGGCTCTTGCGTTACCGTCGGTTTCACTAACCTCAATCGTGCTTCCTTCTGTTCTACCGTCAACTGTAATAGTAACCGGAGAATCTTTAGACGTATCTATTGCAACCTTATCGGTGCAAGTTAACTTATATCCGTTAAGATCAATAGTCACGTTTATGGTCGGTGTGATACGTTCACTTATCGAAAGGTCATCGAGCAGCACAAGGCACAGCTCTCCATTGTCATCGGTATAGATACCAACGGCTGCATTTGCTTTGCTTGCATCAGTACTTTCCTCAATCGTACCTCCGTTGATTGCGGTTATGGCACTATGTAATGATGAAAAGTACGAAATTTTATATTGTGCATACTCTGCGCCGTTATCGCCCCACTGCTCGTTGTAAGCGGCATAAGCCTCCTCAACAGTAGCAAAGCCATCCGTCTGGATGCCGTAAGCGGAAACATAGATTACGGGGTTGCCGTTGGTATTAACATTCCAGTTCAGATCCTTAGCAACGCCATCCTCTACCCAAGCCATATTTCCATCAGGGTCGATATCAACGTGGGAATCGAGATAAACTGTATTCATACCGGGATTGGTGGTCTCACCCGCTGTAAGGAAACCGTTGTAAAGATGGGCATAAACATTATACATAACGCCATCGATCTCCACTTCCTTGGTAACAGCATAGTCAACCTTCCAAGTGTCTGTTTCGTCAACAGCCTCGGTCAAGCCTGCAGAAGCAATAAAGGTCGGGTTGGTATGATAGCCGTACCAATAAGCGCCTGGGGTGTTTACGTGAATAACATTCAAATTTGCGTCTGTGTTATCCAAAATTGAGGGAATCGCATAGGTCATCCAGACCCAAGCGTCGTTATCGCCGGTATTGGTAACTGTTACTTCTTTTTCTATTTTAACACCGGGAATAAGCTCTGCGCCCTGCTCGAACTTCTCGTTGAGCTCGATTGAAACATCGCCCACAGTGAAAACATTTGCGGCGCTGTCGCGGTCGGTAAAGTAAGCCAAGGTACCACCTATAGCGATCGCGGCCACTAAGGCATAAGCGGTACACATCAAGAGTACCTTTTTGAGTTTAGACATATTTCATTCCTCTTTTATGTTTTGTTGGCATTGGTATTTAACTGCCCCTCAATCAATGCAAATACAACATCTAAGGCAGTTATAGCTGTTTTTAATAAAACAGCTGCCGCCACTCCCCTCAAGGAGGAGTGGTGACAAAAAGGTGAAGAACTATTCGAAAATATCAACATCTACCACAACATTTGTGTTGCCGTTTCTAACGCGAAGCCAACATTCATTGTAAGCAGCTTCTTCACTGGTGGCGGTATAGGTATTACCTGAGATGGTCATATTAGCACCGTAAATGCCATAGATGGTGATACCGTCTTCGTCACAACTATCAAGATCTTCAAAATGGTTGTTGGTCAAGACAAGTTTAATGCCATTGTTGCTATCCTGTGCAATAGCCTTTGTAGTCTCAATGTGAATGTAACGGTATGCAAGATCAGCAGAATCAGTAAAGGTGCAGTTGTTGATCACAATAGTGTGATCAGAGGTCTCATAAGTGCAGATCTGAAGAGCATCCCAATCAGGGCTGTCAAAGGTACAACTATCAATGGTGACAGATACATCATCAGCATACACATAGGACAGATCGTACTTTTCATTATCTCTTATTTCTTCAAATACAATATTTCTAAGAGTAGCATTATCCTCAACATATACTTCGGTCTGTTTCAGCGAGTTGCCGTTACCATGAAGTGTTACGCCGGCAGGAACAGTAATAGGACCACCTACGGTAATGTCTTCGTCGAGAACAACAACATCACCTGCACCGGCGGCTTTAAGCGCGGATTTCAAACCTTCAGCGGTGGCGACATAAGTACCAACAGGTGCATACTCGGCACCGTTATCGCCCCACTGCTCGTTGTAAGCGGCATAAGCCTCCTCAACAGTAGCAAAGCCATCCGTCTGGATGCCGTAAGCGGAAACATAGATTACGGGGTTGCCGTTGGTATTAACATTCCAGTTCAGATCCTTAGCAACGCCATCCTCTACCCAAGCCATATTTCCATCAGGGTCGATATCAACGTGGGAATCGAGATAAACTGTATTCATACCGGGATTGGTGGTCTCACCCGCTGTAAGGAAACCGTTGTAAAGATGGGCATAAACATTATACATAACGCCATCGATCTCCACTTCCTTGGTAACAGCATAGTCAACCTTCCAAGTGTCTGTTTCGTCAACAGCCTCGGTCAAGCCTGCAGAAGCAATAAAGGTCGGGTTGGTATGATAGCCGTACCAATAAGCGCCTGGGGTGTTTACGTGAATAACATTCAAATTTGCGTCTGTGTTATCCAAAATTGAGGGAATCGCATAGGTCATCCAGACCCAAGCGTCGTTATCGCCGGTATTGGTAACTGTTACTTCTTTTTCTATTTTAACACCGGGAATAAGCTCTGCGCCCTGCTCGAACTTCTCGTTGAGCTCGATTGAAACATCGCCCACAGTGAAAACATTTGCGGCGCTGTCGCGGTCGGTAAAGAAAGCCAATGTGCCGCCGACAGCGATCGCGGCCACGAGGACTAAACTCAAGCCCATAAGCAATGCTTTTTTAAGTTTCATAGTATTCTTTCCTTTCAGAAAAATTTTTGTTATGTAACGGTTTTACCGTTTACATCAGGAGTTAGCGGCGCTTGCCAAAGCCCAAGCCTGTACAGCGGTTGTGATATTACTATCACGCTGAACTGCATAGGCAGTAACTGTGAGGGTAGGATAGTTGCTTAAGCCGTTTGCATCCAGTGCGTTAAGCATTTCCTTGGTCACACTTTCCTTAACATAGACGGCATTATCTTTGATGACATAGAGTTCGGCATCGGTAGAAGCCTTATCCATTTCTCTATAGTACACACCGTCAACACCTTCAAGCGCGGTCCAGCCGGCGGCAATTTCATATGTCATAAACTCATCAAAGTTTTCAGACTTTTCAAGTTTTACAAAAAGCCAAGCATTCTCACTATTGGCTTTGGATGTCACCTTCGGATCCTTTGTGATAGAGTTGCCCGGAATCATGGGATAATCGTTGGTATTGGGATCGCCGTCACCGTCTTTATTGGTGTCTGTTTCCTCAAGCGCGATGTTAATATCGCCATATGTAAAAGTGTTGACCACCGAATCTGTTTTGGTGATCAGCCATGCAACTGTACCGCCTACAACAGTACAAATGATGAGCATCAAAGACACTGCCATAACTAAGAGTTTAGACACGCTTTGCTTCTTTCCATGTTTTGGGGAATATTTTCTTCCACTCATTTTCGTGCTCCTCCTTTCTTCAGTTTTTATTCCAACAGGCGGAGAAACACGAATTTAACCGTCTGAATGAAAGCAAGGTGAATTCTCAGTTATTGCCCTGATATTGAGCGTCAAACGCACTCCAAGCGGCGTCAGCACTGTCGAATCCGCTCTTTTGAATCGCGTGGCCGACAACAGTGATGTTCAGGTCTTTGATGGTAGCCAACTCTTCACCTGTCGTTTCGCCGGGAACAGTGATGTAATCAAACAGAGCATCGAGAACGATGTCGGTATCCTCAGCAGGTTGCACTGTGGTGTAATAACGGAACTCATATGTAGCGGTGTTGGTATTGGAATCAACATCAATTTCCTGAGTGCTTACCCATACGTTGTTATCCCAGCCTGAAACAAAATACTGCGGCAAGAACGGATCACCATAGATGGCTGTCAGCTCTTTGTAGCAATTTATGGTAACAAGCATACGAACATAGGCTTCTTCGCCACCCTTTACAACAGTCACTGTGGGGTCTTTTACATAAGTCTGTCCGGGAACAAGGTGATAGTTATTAGTCTTGACACGGTCTGCGCCTTCAACGGCAACACCGTCGGCGGTCACTTTCGTCTCATCCAACACGATTTCGACTTTGCCGACTGTGAAGGTGTTTACAACCGTATCCCTGTCGGTCAAGTATGCCAGCGTGCCAAGCACAGATGCTGCAACCAGCAGCAACGCACAAAGTGACACAATCAGCGCTTTTGATTTTTTCATAATATTACTCCTTTATATAAATTTAATTTTTCTCTGTTTGGGTCTTCTTATCGTCAGTGAAAGCATCTGATACAAAAACCAAGGCCACAAGGACTGCAGATACGCCGATAGCGATATACAAGCCAGGCGGTTGCTTGATGAGGACCGCAAGATAGCCCAGCAAGGGGATACAAAACACGACCTCGCCTATAACGTCTTCAAAGGACACAAGCGGATCAACACTATCGTTAGCATCACCCTTAGTACGGAATCGAACGTTATCGGGGTCATCTTCATCTGCAACAAGCTCAATTATCCGATGG
Source organism: uncultured Eubacteriales bacterium (assembly GCA_964471735.1). Taxonomy (GTDB): domain Bacteria; phylum Bacillota; class Clostridia; order Oscillospirales; family Acutalibacteraceae; genus RGIG2206. Next base: position 449 of record CAYYGY010000016.1, on the reverse strand, counting down.
GTGACGGTGACTGAGCCCATCTTATAGGTGATGACGTCGCCTACATGTAATTCAGACACATCAACAGCTTTTACGTATACAAGAGAGCCGGTCGGGTAATCAGGCTCCATAGAGCCTGACAAAACGGTGTATACCTTTAAGCCAAACACCTTAACACCGACAAGCAATATGGCAAGCACCACAACCGCACTAACAAGCACAGATGATGAGATTTTTAAAGCCTTTTTTAATTTCTGGTTCATACTCGTCAGTGTTCACTCCTCACTGCCGCACGAAAGTTGTGGCTTGTTTCGGGGCAGTATCAGTATTTTACAAACGGGATCAGCGAGAACCAAAGCCTTTTCTTTCGGCGTATCCAATATTCCCTTTCCGAACCCTCGGTACGCCCGATCTCAATGTTGAGCTGTTTTAGTTCTCTGGAAAAGTCATTAAAAAACTGGACCATACCA
>CAYYGY010000015.1:0-9942 GCA_964471735.1 uncultured Eubacteriales bacterium | reverse complement strand
ACAGGCTTGACCGCCTTAATGAGATGCGCCAAAAGGTGGTCGAGCCGCTTGAAGCGCTTTCGTCGGCCCTTGCTTCGGGCAATGTAAAGCATATCTGCGCCTCAATTTATAAGATGCTTATATCGGTCAAAGCCGATAAAAAGCTTTCGGAATACGCTCACCGCCTTGAACTTGACGGCGACGGATATTTTGCGTCGATACACCGTCAAAGCTGGGACGCACTGGTTGAGTGTCTGGATACTACTGTCAGGGCATTCGGTGATGACGGCTGTGATAAATCAGAATTTATAGCCCTGTTTAATATGCTTGTGTCCGCCTGCGACCTTTCTGCGATACCGGACCGCCTTGACGAGGTCATAATCGGCTCGGCTGACCGTATACGCATTGACGGCCGAAAGGTGGTTTTCGTCATAGGTTCAAACTATTCGGTGTTCCCCGGCACCGCCAAACAGGGAGGCCTGCTCAGCCTTAATGACCGCCGCAAGCTTATCAACGGCGGACTCAATATGCCCGATTACGCAAGACAAACCGCGATAGACGAGCGGTTTATCGTCTACACTTCGCTTTGCAGTCCGTCTGAACGGCTGATAATAACCTATCACACCTCATCGTTGATAGGCGAAGCGGGAACACCCAGCGAGTTCGTGCGGCTGATTACCGATAAGGTAAGCGCGGCAGAGTGCGTTCGCTCTTGCGATACCGAGCTTGACCGCCTTGAGGGCGTTCTGCCGTCTGTGGAGCTTGTGTCGTCAAACGAGCACCGCAGTATGGCAAAAAGCCTCAGTGATGCCTTTGAACAGCGCGGCTTGCCTGAAAAAGCGCTGGTCGATTCAATAATAAACAAGCCCGCCGAAGTGCGTCTTGACAGCTCGACCGCTGCCGCCCTTTTCGGCAGAGATATCAGAATGTCGGCATCGAAGATCGAAACATACAGCAAATGCCCGTTTTCGTATTTCTGTGAATTCGGTTTGAAGGCAAAGCCGACAAAATCTGCCGAACTCGACGTGCTTCAAAAAGGCACGCTCATACATTATGTCCTTGAGAAGACGGTGTCAGGTCACGGAAAGCGCCTGTGCGAGCTTACAAAAGAACAGCGCCGCGAGGAAATATCCCAATTGCTGAGAGAATATTCCGATTCTACGTTCGGCGGCTACGACCGTCTGGACAGGGAATTCCTTTTTCTTATAGAGAGAATAGCCGTGATCCTTGACAGTGTGATTGAAAGGATAGGCGACGATTTGGCTCAAAGCGAGTTTTCGCCCGACAGGTTTGAACTCAGAATAGGTGAGGAACTGGACTCGCTTAATGTAAAAATCAAAGACGGTTCTGTTGTGCTCAGAGGTGCGGTTGACAGGGTCGACATCTATAAAGCAGACGGAAAAACATATGTGCGTGTCGTCGATTACAAATCAGGCTCAAAGCAGTTTGATATGTCCGACATATTCTGCGGAATAAATATGCAGATGCTGCTGTATCTTTTTGCAATAACCGACAGCGGACTCTATGAAAATGCTGAATACGCGGGCATATTGTATATGCCGTCAAAACGTGCTGTTAAAGCCGTAGACAGAAATGTTGATTCAGATAAAATAAAGCTTGATCAGGACAGTGCACTGAGAATGAACGGCCTGCTGATAGACGATTCATCTGTGCTGACCGCGATGGATAACACAGGTATCGGCAGGTATATCCCGTATTACCCCAATTCAAATCGCAAGCAGTCGTGGATTGCAAGCAAGGAGGACTTCGAAAACATTAAGCGCAAGGTTTTCGATATAGTCAAAGCGATAGGCGATGCTATCCATTCAGGGGAAATAGCGGTCGATCCCGTCGACACCTCGAATGGCTCTGCCTGCAAATACTGTGAATATGACTCGGTGTGCAGACATAACAGCGAACTTAACCGCAAAGCGGACAAGTACACTCTTGCCGCAGCACTCGGAAAATTGACAGAGGAGGCAGAGTAATGGCGTTTAAACCGACACCTCAGCAACAAAATGCGCTCTTGAGTCGCGGCAGTGTGCTGGTCTCAGCCGCCGCAGGCTCAGGTAAGACCGCCGTCTTGTCAAACAGGGTGCTTGGCAGGATAACCGACAGCGTATCTCCGATAGATATCGGTGATATGCTCATTGTCACGTTTACGAATGCCGCCGCCGCCGAGATGAGAGAGCGTATATCCGCAAATCTTTCTGCCTATCTGGCAGAGCATCCTGATAACCTGAGGGTGCTTCAGCAGAAGGCTGATCTGGATACGGCACAGATAGGCACGATAGATTCCTTCTGCATCGATCTTGTGCGTGATAACTTTGAGTCGGTGGGAATAAATGCAGATTTTAAAATCGCCTCTCAGGAGCAACTGTCTGTCCTTGAAAGCAGAGCGATAAACGAGGCTTTTTCAGATATGCTGGCGGCCTCTCCCGACGAGTTCAAATCGCTTGTCACGGCACTCGGCGCAGATTACGGCTTTGACAACGCGAAGGCGGCTGTGCGCAAGGTCTACGATTACACACGTACCCTGCCGTTCCCCGAAAGCTGGCTTGACAGCGTACAGAGCCTGTATTCAGCCGCCGATGCAGACACATCTGTGTGGGGAAAGCTTTTGCTAAAAACGGCATTTGATACTGCCGACTACCACTATAACTCGCTTTCGTCGGTAGTTGAGGCGATATCCGAAGATGAGGTGCTTTCTCAGAAATATCTGCCTGCTGTAAGCGGCCTGCGCGATTTGTATTTCAGGGTGAAAAAGGCCGCCGCCTCAGGCAAATACTCTTCTGTCAGTGAGGAGATAACCTCTTATTCTCCTGTGCCTCTTTCAGCCGCAAGGAACGTTGACCCTGCCTTGAAGGAATATGCCAAGCACGCGTTTGACAGCGCAAAAAAAGCCTTGCAGTCGCTCTCTCAGCAGTTTTCTGCCACCGGTGAGCAATGTAAAGACGATATATCCGCCCTCGGCGGCTATGTTTCCACCCTCTGCAAAGCGGTAACAAGGTTTGAAGCGAGGCTGTCGGAGTTAAAGCAAAAGCGCAATCTCTACGGCTTTGACGACGTCGAAAGAGCGGCTTTAAGACTGCTTTGCGTGAATAATAACGGTACGGCAGAACCAAAGGATACCGAGCTTTGCACCCGTTATAAAGAAGTGCTTGTCGACGAGTATCAGGACACAAACGATCTGCAAAACGCAATATTTTACGCCTTGTCAGACAGAGGTAAGAATCTGTTTCTTGTCGGCGATGTAAAGCAAAGCATATACCGTTTCAGACGTGCAAACCCCGCCAATTTTATAAACAAGAAGGAAACATACCCTGAGTATGACGGTACCGTTTATCCGTCTAAAATATCTCTGAGCGGCAATTTCAGAAGCCGTAAGGGGATATGCGACTTTGTAAATTTTGTGTTCGGCTTGCTTATGTCAAAGCAGGCGGCAGAGATGGACTATCTGCCCGAAGACAGGCTTGAGGCCAAGGGCACCTTTGCCGAAACCGATGAGCCGACGACTGAATTTCATATTATAAACGGCGATACAGCCGATGAGGCGGCCTTTGTGGCTCAGTATATCCGCAACGCCGTCGACAGCGGTATGACTGTTTCCGGAGAGGACTCGACCCTGCGCCCCGTGCGTTACAGTGACTTCCTTATAATGATGCGCTCGTATAATAAGGTCGACGGGCTTTTGTCTTCGCTTAAGGCGATGTCGGTTCCTGCGTGGACAGAGTCAAAGGCCGCTTTCTTTTCAAGGGAAGAGATAGTTATCGCCCTGTCCTTGCTTCGCACCATAGACAACCCGTTGAAGGATGTGCCTCTGCTTGCAACGCTTATGTCGCCCGTGTTTGGCTTTACAGCCGAAGAAATGGCACAGATGCGCCTTTGCAGCAAAACAGGGTCGCTTTATTCGGCACTTTGTATATTTGCAAGCACAAGCGAAAAGGCAAGTGCGTTTTTGAAAAAACTCGGCCGTTACAGAAACTGGGCAGAAACACTCACCGCTGATAAGCTTATCAGCAAGGTGTTTGACGACACCGGACTTACCGCTGTCGTTCGCGCTATGGACGACGGTGCCTCCCGTCGGGAAAACCTTCTTGTGCTGACAGAGTATGCGGCTAATTATGAGTCCACCGGCTTTAAAGGACTTACTGCGTTTCTACGCTTTATCGATTCGGTCGAAGCAAACGGCGCCGACCTGCGCTCAGCCTCTGTTGTTAATACCGATGATGTCGTAAGAATAATGAGCATACATAAATCAAAAGGCCTTCAGGCGCCTGTGTGCATACTTTTTGATACAAACAGCACCTTTAACACAAAAGATTCCGGCGCTTCTGTAACGGTTGATGAACAACTCGGTATCGGGCTGAGAATATGCGACGACGAACGCTCGGTAAAGTATGACACCCTGCCGAGAATGGCGATATCGCTAAAGGAAACAGCGTGCAGTGTGGCTGAGGAAATGCGCCTTCTGTACGTTGCCTTGACAAGAGCGCAGGATAAGCTTGTTATCACCTGCGCCGACAAAAAGTACATAGATTCTGTTGCCGAGATGGCCTCTAAACTGCGCTCGGATTGGGCCGGAAGTACCGACAGCATAGATTCATATGCGGTCAAGACCTGCAGATGTTATGCCGATTGGCTTTATATGGCCTGCCTGCTGAACAGCTCGGCAGAGCCCCTTCGTGCAATAGCCGGTGATGACCTTAATTGCCTGCCGACTCAGTCAGCCATCAAGGTCTGCATACACGACGCGGTAGACCTGCCCGAAACCGCCCACGCGCAAGAGGTGTGCTATCAGAATACCGATATGTCGCAGTATCTTGATTTTGAATATGTAAACCGCCGACTTATGGACATAGAGTCAAAATATTCTGTGTCCACCTTGGCAAAAAGCGTGTTTGATGCGCGGTATTGCTGTACCGCGCGGCCTGCGTTTTTGGCTAACGAAGCGCTGACGCCTGCGCAAAAGGGTACCGCCACCCACCGCTTTATGTGCTTTGCCGATTTTGAGCGTGCAAAGCAAAGCGTTGCCGCCGAGACAGAGCGGCTTGTCAATGAGGGCATACTCAGTAAAGAGCAGGGCGCCGCAATAGACGAGAATACGGTAACGGCATTTTTCGAAAGCGATATATATAGGCGCATTCAGTCGGCAGACAGAGTGCTTAAAGAGAGCCGCTTTATATATGAAATGCCGGTTACGGAGATAGACCCTGATTGCGGCAGTGACGAGACGGTGGTCGTTCAGGGCGTCGCCGACTGTGTAATATTTGAAAGCGACGGCATAACAATACTCGATTTCAAAACGGACAGAAACTGCACCGAACAGCAGCTTGTTGAAAAATATTCAAAGCAGCTTGAAATCTACGCGGCGGCATTTTCATCTAACTATAAGCAGCCTGCCAAACCGTCTTACCTGTATTCGTTCTGGCTTAAAAAGGCGATAAAACTGCCGTAAAATCGAGAAAAATAAAAAAATGTAAAAAAACACTTGCAATTAATGAAATGTTGTGCTATCATTTTTTCGTTAAACAAATCCCGTTGAGTAAGAAAGAGGTGACATACGTGAAAGAGGGAATCCATCCAAAGTACGAAACAACTGTTGTCAGATGTGCTTGCGGTGCTGAGTTTGAAACCCGCTCCACCAAGGAGAATATCCGTCTGGATATCTGCTCAAACTGCCATCCTTTCTTTACCGGTAAACAGAAACTGGTCGATACCGGTGGACGTGTTGACAGATTTAAGAAGCGCTTTAATATGCAGGAGAAGTAATCCTATCATAGTTGTTTTAAGATTCCGCAATCGGTTTTCTCCGGTTGCGGAATTGTTTATATATCGTAAGGGAGGGCGAGACGATGAACAAATATGTGACTGTGTTGGGACAGGGCGAAGCAGAATATGTTGAGCGCCGCTCAAAGTTCATCGGCGCCGCATATCACGTTGAGACCGAACAGCAGGCTGTAGACATAATCGCAGGCCGCAGGTCGAAATACTGGGACGCAACCCATAACGTGTACGCATATTCACTCAGAGAGGGCGGGATAAAACGCTTTTCCGACGATGCTGAGCCGCAGGGCACAGCGGGTATGCCTACACTGGACGTTATCACAAAATCAGGTGTGACAGATGTGCTTGTTATTACCACGCGCTACTTCGGCGGCGTGCTTTTGGGTGCAGGCGGCCTTGTGCGCGCTTATTCGCATTCGGCAAAAATCGCGCTTGATGCCGCAGGACTGGTTACAATGTGTCCTGTTACGGATTGTGCGATAACGGTAGATTATTCGACCTACGGCAAGCTGGACAGCCTGTTATCTGAATATGGCGCAGTAGATAAATCGGCAGAGTTTACCGACCTTGTAACAGTACGCTTTTCAGTAGAAACCGCTGCCCTTGGTTCGCTTAAATCGGCTGTAACCGACGCTTCCGGCGGCAGGGTAGAGGTTATTGAGGGCGCAGAAAGATTTGCCCCTGTTAAATTTTAAAAGAGGGTAAATCAGTTTTTTGTCGAATAATATAATCAGAGGTCTTTTTTAAGGCGGTGATACGATGGATATGACTAATCAAACCCCAAGAGAATATACACAGCGAATGGAACATATCTTGCTCTGTGACTCGGCGTCCTTCAGCGACTGCTCAAAAGGCAGGGAAAGGGCTGAGCCTGAGTGTGATATTCGCACCTGTTACCAGCGTGACAGGGATAGGGTTATACACTCAAGGTCATTCCGCCGTCTTAAGCATAAAACTCAGGTCTTCCTTTCGCCTGAGGGCGACCATTACCGCACGCGCCTTACGCATACGATAGAGGTCGCGCAGATAGCCAGAACTGTCGCCAGAGCGCTCAGGCTCAATGAGGATCTGACTGAGGCAATAGCAATGGCGCACGACCTTGGCCACACCCCCTTCGGCCACGCGGGGGAAAGGGCGCTTGACGCCTGCTTTGAAGGCGGCTTCAGACACTATGAGCAAAGTGTCAGAGTGGTAGAAAAGCTTGAAAAGCAGGGCAGAGGCCTTAACCTGACTCAGGAAGTGCGAAACGGCATCTTGTGCCATACAAACGGCAAGTGGGCTGATACCCTTGAGGGAAGAATCGTCAGACTCAGTGACCGTATTGCATACATAAATCACGATATTGATGACGCTGTCCGCGCGGGAATACTTACAGAGGACGATATCCCTATGGATATAAGACAAACGCTGGGTTTTTCAAAATCTCAGCGCATAGATACTCTGGTAATGAGCGTCATAAAAGCAAGCAAAGACGATATCGTTCTTGAAGAGCACATCAACGAAAGATATGTCCAGCTTCATAGTTTCCTTTTTGACAGCGTGTATACAAACCCCGTTGCAAAAAAGGAAGAAAGCAAGGTCGGCGATATGATAGGCTGGCTTTTCGAGTATTGCGTAAAACATCCTGAAAAGATACCTAAGGAGTATTCATTTATATTGGAAAATGAGGGTGTCGCCCGTGCGGCGGCTGACCATATAGCAGGAATGACTGACAGATACGCTGAAAAAGTGTTCGCAGAATTTTTCATTCCGCATTCATGGAAATACTAAAGTAAAATCTGCCAATAATATATGGGAGGTGACGGTGTGAAACTAAGCGATGTTTTTATTAATGAGATAAAGGTGCGCAACGATATAGAGTCTGTCGTGTCCAATTACGTCACTCTTAAACGCGCAGGCAGCAATCTTGTCGGCCTGTGCCCCTTTCATAATGAAAAGACGGGGTCTTTCACCGTCTACCCCAAAAACGGCTCGTTTTATTGCTATGGCTGCTCAGTCGGCGGCGATGTTATAACCTTTTGTATGAAGATGGAGAACGTTGACTATATGGAGGCTGTGCGGCTGCTTGCTGAGCGCAGCGGACTTCAAATGCCCGAAGAAGGTTACGACGATTCTTTGCAGCGCCTGAGAATGAGTATATATGAGGTCAACAGGGAAGCGGCGCGTTTTTTTCATAATCAGCTTATGTCTGAAAACGGTAAACAGGGCTTACAGTACCTTACCGAGCGCGGAATGACGAAAAATGTGATACGCCGCTTCGGACTTGGCTTTGCACCCGACTCGTGGGACATGCTGTGCAAGCACCTCGCTTCAAAAGGTTTCGGTAACGACCTGCTTGTACAGGCAAACCTCGCCACACCTCGCAAAAACGCAGGCGGTTGCTTTGACAGATTCAGGCGCCGCGTAATGTATCCTATTATAGATTTGCGCGGAAACGTCGTCGCCTTCGGCGGAAGAAAACTTCCCGATGACGATTCGCCTGCCAAATATATCAATACGTCCGATACCCCTGTTTACAATAAAAGCCGCAACGTATATGCGATGAATATTGCGAAAAATTCAAAGGCCGATTACCTTATCCTCTGCGAAGGCTATATGGACGTTATCGCCATGCATCAGGCAGGCTTTGATAACGCCGTCGCCGCTTGCGGCACAGCCTTTACTGACGAACAGGCGCGTTTGCTTGCACGATACACTGACGAAATTATCGTTACGATGGACGCTGACACCGCCGGAGAAAAATCGACCAACAGAACGATATCCATCTTAAGTAAGACCGGCGTCAATATCAGGGTCTTGCGCTTGCCCGATGCAAAGGACCCCGACGAGTATATCAAAAAGTTCGGTCCCGAACGTTTCAAAATGCTTATTGAGAGCGCCGGCAACGATATAGAATACAGGCTTCATGAGGCTGAGGTCAAGTACGACACTGATACGGATTCGGGCAAACTCGGCTATTTGCGTGAGACGGCAGAGATACTTGCCAATGTCAATGACGAGATAGCGCGCTCGCTTTATGCAGGCAAGCTTTCGCAGAAATACGGTATTCCCATTGACAGCCTGAAAAGAGAAATAGACGCTCTTTATAAACGCCGGCGCAAAAGCGAAAGCAAAAAGGCGTTGAATAAGATAATCGAGCAACCTGTGGCACAAGACAGAATAAATCCCGAGCGGACCGCCAATATGAGAGCGGCTGTTGCAGAGGAAACTGTTTTGAATATATTTATGCTTCACCCGTCACTGCTTTGCGAAACAGACCTGAAAGAGGACGATTTTGTAACGTCTTTCAACCGCCGCGTGTTCGTAAGAATAAAGGAACTTGTTGAAAATGCGATGGTACCCGATATCACACTGTTCAGCAGTTGCTTTGCGCCTGATGAAATGGGGCGTATCGTTGAAATTTCCAACAAAAATATCAGCGGCGATGTTGCAAAGGCGGAGCTTGACGATTGCGTTCGCAAACTGAGAGCGGAGAAAAATCGCCTTTCAGCGTCAGGCATATCCGAGATGGACGAAGCGGATTGGGCACAAAAATTAAAGGAAATCAGTGAAACCAAGAAGGGAGATAAAAAATAATGAGTTCAATTGATTTTGATAAGGAACATATCGGTATAGATGAGGATAACTTTGACCTCGAAAAGACCGCCAGCCAGTTTATATCGTCAAACGAGATGGATAAGGACGAGCCGTTGCTGGAGATAGATATAGACCTTAATGCGGAGGAGCCGACAGCTGAGGAACTTGAAATGGAAGAGGCTGAGGCCGAAGATCTCGACGAAGCGATGAATTTCGATGCCGTTTCACTCGATGATCCGGTCAAGCTTTATCTTAAAGAGATAGGCAGAGTCCCCCTGCTTTCTGCCGAAGAGGAAAGAGAACTTGCCGAGAAGGTCCTAAACGGCGACGAAAAGGCCAAAAAGCGTCTTACCGAGGCTAACCTTCGCCTTGTTGTCAGCATTGCAAAACGTTATGTCGGCAGAGGAATGCACTTTCTTGACCTTATTCAGGAGGGTAACGTCGGCCTTATCAAGGCAGTTGAAAAATTCGACCACACAAAGGGCTTTAAGTTTTCTACCTATGCAACGTGGTGGATACGTCAGGCAATAACCAGAGCTATTGCCGATCAGGCAAGAACAATCCGTATCCCCGTTCATATGGTTGAAACCATCAACAGGC
>CAYYGY010000014.1:0-10058 GCA_964471735.1 uncultured Eubacteriales bacterium | reverse complement strand
CTGAAACGGCGCAGAAGGTGCTTGCAAATCTGGTTACGATATTCCTCGGTATTTCCGTTGCATTTAATATGACAGCCGAGCAGCTCCTTAATATTAATACTCTGATAATCCTTGCATTGGGACTCGTCGCATTCGTTGTTGACACCGCAGGCGGCGTATTGTTTGCAAAATTTCTTAACTTGTTTATGAAGAAAAAAATCAATCCTATGATAGGCGCCGCAGGTATTTCTGCCTTCCCGATGTCCGGCAGAATAGTTCACAAAATGGGACTAAAAGAGGACCCGCAGAACTTTTTACTTATGCATTCTATCGGAGTTAACGTTTCCGGACAGATTGCCTCAGTTATTGCCGGCGGTATCATTCTCAACTTCTTTGCTTGATAAAGCAATATAAAAGGAGAAAGAACATATGAAATTTTTAAATATTCTTTTAACTTCGTCAAATTCAGCAGAAGGCCTTGTTTTTGAGCCTGAAAATTTTATCGGTATGCTAGGATATATGGGCAAGGGTATGCTGGTCATTTTTGTTATAATCGGTGTAATTATATTGACAACAATTGCAATCAGCAAACTGTTTTCGAAAAAATAACCGTATAAGAAAACGCCTGTAAGGCTCGCTGTCAGCAACGCCTGCGCGGCATTAGCGCAAAGGAAAATGGGTAGAAGGAAAGAAGCCAACCCTTTAAGCAAGGGAGCCCATGTTTGTCTTTAGTAACAATACAAAAAACCGCCTCTTTAAAACAGAGAGGCGGTTTTTTGTATATATATTTTTTCTATTTACTGCAAAGCTTTTTTACCATATCGGTAAGTTCTTCGTCGCTGTAAAACTCAATGGTCAAACTGCCCTTTCCGTTAACGCCGGACACCTTGACCTTGTTGCCGAGCTGTTGAGTCAGTGTAAGCTCAGCCTCTTTGTAAAAGGTGGGCACAGGGACAGATGCTTTTTTTGGAGGATTGCGTTTGTTGCTCAATTTTTCTATGTCTCGCACAGTTGCGCCCAACACAGCCATTTCTGCGGCTTTTTTGCGCTCGCCTATGTCGTCGATGGCCAGCAGAGCACGGGCGTGGCCCGATGTGATTTTGCCGTCCTGCAAAAGCGCAAGCATATCCTCATCAAGCGCAAGCAGGCGCATCGAGTTTGCTACTGCCGAACGAGATTTTCCAACCGCCTGAGCGACCTGCTCCTGCGTCATATTGAATGATTCAAGCAATTGCTTAAATCCGAGTGCCTCTTCGACGGGGTTTAAATCCTCACGCTGAAGATTCTCTATCATCGCGATTTCCATGCACTCAATATCGCTCATTTCGCGTATGATTACAGGCACCGTTTCAAGGCCTGCCATTCGGCTTGCACGCCAGCGGCGCTCGCCTGCCACTATCTGATAACTCAGGTTTGACATCGGGCGCACGGTTATCGGCTGTAAAAGCCCGTACTGCTTTATGCTGTCTGCCAATTCCTGCAGTGCCGCCTCATCAAACTGCTTTCTGGGCTGATTGCGGTTTGGCTCTATCTCGGTCAGCTTAAGCTCGGTTATGTTATTTTCATTCACGGCATTGTCGGTAAAAAGCAGGTCAAGTCCACGCCCTAAACCTCTTTTTTTATTATCAGCCATTACATTCACTCCCGTTATCTTTTATCTATTTCCTGTGCCAAAGCATCATACGCAAGCGCGCCTTTGTTGCCTTTGTCAAAATACTGGATAGGCTGGCCAAAGCTGGGCGCCTCGCTCAGCCTGACGGTTCTGGGTATTACAGTGCCGAAAACTTTTTTCGGGAAATACCGCTTGACCTCCTCAACGACCTGCTGAGTCAGATTAAGTCTGCCGTCGTACATTGTCAATAAAACACCCTCAAGGCTGAGGATAGGGTTGTATTTTTGCTTTACAAGTCTTACTGTGGACATAAGCTGGGAAAGTCCCTCCAGCGCGTAATATTCACACTGTATCGGTACCAGCACTGTGTCCGACGCAGTAAGCGAATTAAGCGTTATAAGTCCCAATGACGGCGGGCAGTCAAGCAATATGTAATCAAAATCACTGCGTATCAGCGAAATCGCTGATTTAAGCAGGCTTTCGCGGTGAGGCAGGTCAATCATCTCGATCTCTGCGCCTGCTAAATCCATGCTTGACGGAAGAACTGTGACATTATCAAACTCCGTTTTTATCATAGCGTCGCTTATCGCGGCTGACTGAGTGAGAACATCATAGCTGGAAAGTCGGGTTTCACGTTTGTTTATGCCAAAACCGCTGGTCGAGTTGCCCTGCGGGTCGATGTCGATAAGCAGAACCTTTTTATCCAGTCTGCCAAGGCCTGCGGCAAGGTTTACAGCGGTGGTAGTTTTGCCCACTCCGCCTTTTTGATTAACGATAGAAATAATTTTGCTCATGATATCCCTCGTTTTAATTCATCATAAAACCAGTATAGCATACTTCTTTTACTTTTAAAAGGGTAATTTTAAGGAAAACAGGCAGTGTTTCACGTGAAACACTGCCTGTTGGTCAGTTTATAAATTTTTTCGGTATTATCACTGTGTATTCTATGTAATCATCGGTTTCTGTCTCGGCAGAGCGTGCGTCAAGCCCCGATCGACGAATCGAATCGACTGCTTTTGACAGCGTGTTGACGAATATACGGACATCGCCTATCACCGGAATCCGCATTGAGCGCACGGCACGCTGATGTGCTTGCTCATTCAACTCATCGAGCAGGCCCGCTACGTATTCCTCTGCTTCGACAACGGTCATCTGGCGCGCAATAATTTCGTTTAGTGCGTCGTCGCGCAGACGCTCGTCCTCAATGCGCAGCAGGGTGCGCGCGTGCCGTTCGGTTAGACGGGATGCGATTATACGCCGCCGCTGGTCCTCGCTAAGTCGCAGCAGGCGCAGTTTGTTTGCCACCGTCGACTGCGCTTTGCCTAATCGTTGTGCTACCTCAAGCTGAGTGATGCCCCATTCGTCTACCAGGTTGTGTATCGCCTCCGCTTCTTCGAAAATGTTTAGGTTTTCGCGCTGCATATTTTCCACGAGTCCAAGCATAGCCGCCCTTCGGTCGTCGGCCTTTATTTCGATGCAGTCAACCGTATTCAGCCCTGCAAGCCTCGCCGCACGCAGACGTCTTTCGCCTGCAATCAGTTCATACGCGCCATCCTCACGCTTTCTTACCGTTATCGGCTGTAAAAGTCCGTTTCGGCGTATGCTTTCACTGAGTCCGACCAGCTCGTCCTCATCAAACACCCGCCTCGGCTGATATCGGCTGGGGTGTATCACACCCAATGGCAGAGTTATCAGTTTGCCGACCTTGTTTTTATGTCCCAATAACAAAAACATCGCCTCCATACTTGTCCGATTTTAAACAAGTATAAGGCGATGAATATTTATTTTCCAGTGATTTACGTCGTATTATGCGGCTGTTATTTTCAGCCTTTTGAGTGCTAAAGGGGCTTTTTTGCAATTTTCGCCGAGCATCTGGGATATTGAGTCGGAGTTTGCGATGTTTTTTTGACCGTCAGCAGGTTGCGCTCACTTGAATCCGACAGCAAAAGCGAGGTGCAGGAGTCGATTTTTCCGCCCATAACGGAAATTGCGTTTGCGGCCTCGTTAAGTTCGGCTTCGGTCAGTTTGCCTTTCATAGCGATAAAACTTCCGCCAACCTTTACAAAGCCAAGACAGTATTCGCTCAGCACGCGCAACTGAGCGACAGCACGCGCGCACGCGAGGTCAAAATGCTCTCGCAGTTCAGGTTTTACGGCTCCTTCTTCGGCGCGAAGGTGAACGGCATCTATCTCAAGACCCAGCTCTGATGCGACCTCACGCAAAAAAGATATGCGCTTGTTTGTCGAGTCAAGCAGGGTCACCTTGATGTCGTTTCGCACTATCTTTATGGGCATACCGGGGAAACCTGCGCCGCTGCCTACGTCGATAAGGCTTGCTCCGCTATCAGGCCTGACAGCCTTGAAAAACGACAGGCTGTCTGCGAAATGGCGCGTTACTATCAGGTCAGGCTCAGTTATTGCAGTGAGATTGATTTTTTCGTTCCACTCAACAAGCAGACGCGCATAGGTGTCAAACCGTTCGCCTGCAAGGGCATCTATCTCAATGCCAAACTCTTCGCACTCGAATTTAAGTCGGTCTAATGAAATCATACCTGTTCCTCCTTGCTGAGATAGATAAGCAAAACCGTGATGTCAGCAGGGTTGACACCCGATATACCGGTTGCCTGACCTATGCTGAACGGCCTGATTTTTGCAAGCTTTTCCCTTGCCTCCTCGCGCAGACCCGAAACCTTGCTGTAATCAATATCTGCGGGTATCAGTCTGCGTTCAAGCCGGCGCAGTTCGTTTATTTGCGCCTGCTGGCGCTTGATATAGCCGTCATACTTTATCTCAACCTCTATCTTTTCAATTATGTCGGGCGAAAGTTCGGGCCTGTCGGGATCAAACTGCGCAAGACAGCGGTAATCAAGCTGAGGACGGCGCAGCAATTCGTCCAGTCTGACGCCTGTCGTTATCGGTGATGTTTCACGTGAAACAAGCAGTTCGTTGAGCGACTCACAGGGTGCGACAACGACGTTTGAAAGGCGCTTGATTTCTTTTTCTTTAAGTTCAAGGCGTAGACAGTAGTTCTCCCAAGCAATGTCGTCTACAAGGCCCAGTTCTCTGCCTCGCGGTGTCAGCCGTTCGTCAGCATTGTCCTGCCTTAAAAGCAGTCTGTATTCCGAACGTGAGGTCATCATTCGGTACGGGTCGGTACAGCCCTTTGTTACAAGGTCGTCTATCAGCGTGCCGATGTAAGACGACGACCGTTCTAAGATAAACGGCGGTTTCCCTTTTGCGTGCAAAGCGGCATTTATGCCCGCAACAAGACCTTGCGCGGCGGCCTCTTCATAGCCTGATGAGCCGTTGAACTGGCCCGCGCCGAAAAGTCCTTTGTGCTGTCTGAATTCCAGCGTGGGAGTCAGGTTTGTGGGGTCGATGCAATCGTATTCGATTGCATATGCGGGCCGCATTATCTGCACATTTTCAAGTCCGGCAATGGTGCGGTAGAAGGCCAGCTGCACCTCTTCAGGCAGAGAGGAGGAGGCGCCCTGAATGTACATCTCGTCTGTATCGGCTCCGCACGGCTCGATAAACAACTGGTGGCGCGGCTTGTCCGAAAACCTGACTATTTTATCCTCCAGCGAGGGGCAGTATCTTGGGCCAACACCCTCTATCATTCCGCTGTAGAGCGGAGAGCGGTGAATGTTATCAAGGATTACCCTTTTTGTTTCATCGTTCGTGTATGTGATATGGCAAACTTCGCTGTTAACAGGCTTTGAGCTGTTTGAGTATGAAACAGGCGACAAAAGGTCGTCGCCGTATTGAACCTCTAGCTTTGAAAAGTCAATAGAGCGGCGGTTGACTCTGGCAGGGGTGCCCGTCTTAAACCGTCTCAGCGGTATATCCAGTTTTTTTATCGCCGCCGCCAACTCTGTTGCGGCAAACATTCCGTCGGGTCCGCTTTCATATGAAACGTCGCCGATAAAAATTTTACCGCCCAGAAAGGTGCCTGTTGCAAAAATGACGGATCTTGCTGTGTACACAGCGCCAAGTCTGGTTACTATATCCCAATTAAAACCATTTTCGTAAATATCTGTAATTTCCGCCTGTCTCAGCTCAACATTTTTCTGAGTTTCAAGCGCCTTTTTCATATAGTCGCTGTATTTTCTGCGGTCGATCTGCGCTCTCAGGCTGTGGACGGCGGGGCCTTTGCCTCGATTAAGCATTCTCAACTGAAGCATAGTTGCATCGGTCGCCTTGCCCATTTCACCGCCGAGTGCGTCGATCTCGCGCACAAGGTGGCCCTTTGCAGTGCCGCCGATAGACGGATTGCACGGGCAGTTGCCCACTGCGTCAAGATTTATCGAAAATACGGCTGTACTGCAGCCAAGCCTTGCGGCGGCAAGTGCCGCCTCGATACCGGCGTGGCCTGCACCGATAACAGCAACATCATAGTTTCCGGCGAAATAACCCATGCCGATACCTCCTTTAAAATCTGTTTACTTGCCTACACAGAATCTGCTGAAAACGTCGTTGACAATGCTTTCCGACACCCTCTCGCCCGTAAGCTCTGCCAGAGCGGCAAGCGCATCGTCTATGCAAACGCCGACAGCATCAAGCGTATAGCCTGTTTCTATGGCGTTTACTGCATCTTCAGCGGCGCGGCGAGAGCGTCTTGCGCAATCAAGCTGGCGCTCATTGGCAATGATTGCGCCGGAAAGGTCAAATCTATCTATGCCTATGGCTTTCGCTACTGCGGCCTCGATTTTATCGGCGCTGTCAAATTTTGCCGAAATTACAATCGGTTCGTTGTCGGTTTTTAGATTGCTCAGTTCAAATTTTGGTTCAAGGTCTGATTTGTTGATTATCACAACGGCGCTGCGGCCTTTTATCTTTTCAAGCAGGGCGTGATCCTCGCTGTCAAGCGGCCTTGAGCGGTCAAAAACCGCGATTATCAGGGCGGCGCTTACAAGGCGCTTACGCGCAATATCAACGCCAATCGCTTCAACGGGGTCGTCTGTGTAACGCAAACCTGCCGTATCGGCCAAACGCAGGGTTATGCCGCCTACGTTTACTGTGTCTTCAATGACATCTCTGGTCGTGCCGGGTACATCGGTGACGATAGATTTTGACTGCCGCGACAGTAGGTTCATAACTGTGGATTTGCCCACATTCGGCTTGCCCACTATTACGGTATCGACACCTTCGTTTAGTATTTTACCGCACTCTGCGGTGGCGATAAGCCTGTCAAGGCGATTTATTGCCTGTCTAAGACTTGATTTTAGGTTTTCGCTGTCAACGGCCGGCACATCCTCGTCAGGAAAATCAACCCACGCCGCAAGGTCAGCCGCACAGCCAACTAACGCGTCACGGATTTCGCACACTGAACGGAACACAGCGCCCTCTTTTGCTGACAGCGCGGCAAGATGCGCCTGCTCGTTCTGCGCGCCGATAAGGGACATTACCGCCTCGGCGGAGGTGAGGTCAAGTTTGCCGTTTTCAAACGCGCGGCGTGTAAATTCGCCTGCTTCAGCCATACGTGCACCTGCGTCAAGAACCGCGCGCAAAACACGGCGCAAAATATATGTACCGCCGTGACAGCTAAGCTCAACCACGTCTTCTCCGGTATATGAATGGGGTGCCTTAAACCTCAGGGCCACCGCCTCGTCGATAACACCCGATGATGAGGATACACGGCCAAACGCGGCGTTGTAGCCGTCAAGTTCAGCGGATTTTTTGCCGTTAAACGCACAAAAAACGCGGTCGGCAACGGCGCAGGCGTCCTGCCCCGAAATGCGCACAACGCCAATACCGGCAGGTGCAGTGGCGGTGGCAATGGCGGCTATTGTATCCTTTCTCATAGAATCACCTCAAAAAAAGGGGGCTTGTGGTTTTACCATAAGCCCCTGCAAGTTATTTATCTATACGTCCGAACAGGGGAAGATCACCTGCGTCGCTTATTTTGTCACGCTTGGGTGCAGAAGGCTCGCTGCTTTTTTTGTATGAATCGCGGCGAGGTCTGCCGGAACTTCTGCGACGGTCGCCGCGTCCGCCTGAGCGACGCATCGGGCGATAGTTCGGGTCAACGGGGGTACCGTCCTCATTGGCAAGGCCGATTATAACACGGCGGTCACGTCCGTCGCTGACAGACCAAGAGGTAACACCGTCTATATCCTGAACGGCGGTATGAATAATTCTGCGCTCGTAAGGATTCATAGGCTCAAGCGACTCGTTACGGCCTGATTTTACAACCTGATCTGCAACCTTCTTAGCAAGGTCGCTGAGAGTGATCTCACGCTTTGAACGGTAGTTGTTGGCATCAAGCATAACCTTGGTGAAACCGCTTTCGCTGTTGTTATAGCAAAGGCTTACGAGGTATTGTAAGGCATCGAGCGTTTCGCCTCTGCGGCCGATAACTACGCCGAGACCGTCACCTGTAAGGTTTATGCAGAAACCGCCCTCGACATCCTTTACCTCAAGGGTGTATTCGCCTGCGTCCATATGTGAAAGAATATCCTTAACATAGTCTACGCACTTTTGCTGAGCCTCTTTATTAATGTTAACGGGTGAAGCGTACTTGTCAGCCTTTGCGGCCTTTACAGGCTTTTCAGTCTTAACGGCAGCCGGTTTCTTTGAAGGATTAACAGCTTTGTCAGACTTTTCTTTTTTAACTGTTTTAGGAGCTTTGGCCTTTGAAGTCTTCGGCTCGCCCTTGCCGTCGTCAAAGAAAACTCTGACCTTGGCTTTTTTGCCGCCGAAAAGACCGAGGACCTTTTTCTCAGGCATATCAATTATGTCGATGTCGCCGACGTCGTCGCCGATACCGAGCTCGTTACGTGCGGCGGCTATGGCCTCTTCGATAGAATCGGCGGTAGCGGTATATTCTCTAAGCATTAGATGACTTCCTTTCTGGGAGATCAGCTGTTACCCTCGATGGCGCTGATCTTTTTCTTTTCGTTTTCACGGCGCTGGCGTGCCTCGTTAGCTTCAGTCACGGCGATGACTCTTGCAGGGTTATAGAGCCACTGCAGAACCACCTGAATCAGCATTGAAACAAAGTTCGAGCAAGCCCAATAGAAACCAACCGCACCGGGGACACTGAACGCGATCCAAAGGGAAATGAAGGGCATCACCAGCATCATTCCCCCCATACTGGGTGCATCGGGATTGTTGAGCTTTTGCATTCTTGTAGAGATGAACGATGAAAGCATAGACGTTGCGAATGAGAGCAACGGTACAAGCCAGATAAGCTGTGCCTGACTGAAATTCCAGGTGAACTCAGGTGTTTCGGTAAGGTTGATGCCCAAAAAGTCAAAATTAATGTTACACCTAAGTGCTTCAAATTTTGAGTCGATGGCAATCAACTCATCAAAGCGGTTGAGCAGAGTAAGCTCAGGCGCTCTTAAGTTTGACCCAAGCGAGAGAGCCTCAGTTGCGGCCGAAATAAGGCTTGAATCAGCGTGAGCAAGATAGGTCAGCGGACTCTGGATAGCATAGTATATTCCGAAAAAGAAAGGCATACGCAAAAGCAAAAGCATGCAGCCCGAAAACGGACTTGAGCCTGATTCCTGATAAAGCTTGCCCATTTCTTCTTGATACTTAACCTTGTCGTCGGCGTATTTTTCCTTAAGCTTTTCAAGCTTGTACTTGATACGTGCCTGCTTTGCGGCAGACTTCTGCTGTTTGATGTTGATAGGGCTGAATACGATATTTATAAACAGCGTGAACAAAAATATCGCCAGCGCAAAATTGTTGCCAAATAGTTCACAAAAGAAATTGATAATGTAACCCATATATTTGGCGAGGAATGCGTTAAGTCCGCTCATTATTCTTTCCTCCGTTATTGAATCTGTCGGGCAAGGGAACGGGGTCATACCCGCCCTTGCACAGTGGATTGCAACGCAAAATACGTTTAAGTGCCATAAAACCGCCCTTCAGCGCGCCGTAGGTGTCGATAGCCTCGACAGCGTAAGACGAGCAGGACGGAACAAAGCGGCAACAGGGCGACTTCATAGGTGAAATGCAACCCTGATACCAACGTATAAGCCTTATAAGAAGCCTTTTCATAGCGTTAATCCTTGTGCTCAGCCGAAAGGCCGGCCGCGTCGATATGCGACTGCATAATGCGGCATATCTCGGTGCTTTTCATGCCGGAAGTGCGGCTGCGAGCAACGAAAACGATATCTGCTGCGGCAGACTTGTCCACCGAAATATCACGCCACGCAGCGCGAATAACTCTACGAGCTCTGCTTCTGGTAACGGCATTGCCGATTTTTTTGCCGGTGGTTATGCCGATACGCACACTGCCTGAGCGCCGTTTTACGACATAGGTGACAAGACCTGAGGAAGAAAAGCACTTACCCCTTGAATAAGCACGGCGAAACTCCCAGTTTTGCTTAAGAGTGTCGGTCACGTCACACCTCCGAATACTGCTTCATTAAAAACAAAGGCCACACAAACGGTGGCCTGATTGTTTTTAGTAAGTCAGGCGCTTTCTGCCCTTTGCCCTGCGGCGAGCAAGCACC
>CAYYGY010000013.1:0-10691 GCA_964471735.1 uncultured Eubacteriales bacterium | reverse complement strand
TATAGCTTGTTTCATTGCTTTGGTCAACGCCAACATCAAATATATCTTCTATGGTGAGGTGTCGGCCTCTGGTTATTTGTTCACCGTCCATAGTAAAGGAAGCCTCTATAAGTATATCTCCCTCAGAGAAGGTTTCGTCTTGATATTTTTCATCAGAGGCATAAACATTAAAATCAGGATCAGACGGGTCAACGTATTTGATAGATATGGCTTTGTTCAGTCGTGCATACTCTTTGAGCAAATAAACGTTTTGGGTGAAATACTGTCCGCTTGAAAGATCGTACACGCCATCGTTCATAAGCGATTGAGAAACGGTGCCGTCGGTATACTGTGTTTCATCGGCGCAAACGACGATATCGATCTTAAGGTTTTCACGGTCGATAGCCTCGATATACTCCTTGTTTTCTTCACTTATCGTAAAGTCGCCTTTTGCGGTGAAGTCAAGGCTGAGCGGATATCTTTCGGCAAGGACTGTCGCAACGATGTTGAAAACGACGATCAACGCAACAAAAATGCAGGAGATAACGGTCGCATAAGTGCCGTGCTTAAGTTTCTTTCTGAGAGCGGCCTTCTTGGAAGGATCTTTAACCTTTGTTTTGTCTGCATCAGACTTCTTATTAAAAAGTTTCATCTAAGACTCCCTCCTTTAAGACCAGCGGCGTTTTTCCTGTACTCTGACGGTAAGGAAAATAAACACAGCGGTAAAACTGATAAAATATGCGATGTTGGCATAGTCAAGGATACCGTTGCAGAAGGTATTGTATCTTCCGCTGAAAGACAGCCATTCGGCAGCGGTTGATATGAAATCAACATTGATGAGAGAAGCAACGGTGTCAAGAATCGCCAGCAGCACAGAAATGCCGATGCCTCCGATAGCGGCGATTATCTGGCTGTCGGTGAGTGCTGAAATGAACATTCCTATTGCTATCAAAGATGATGCAAGCAGTGTGGCACCGAGAAGATAGCAGATGTATCCGAGAAAGTCAACGGAAACATTGAATGCAAAAATGAGCTCGAATACTATTGTAATTATCTGAGCAATAAGGAAAACGGTCAGCGCGGCAAAGAACTTGCCGAAAACGATGCTCGTCAGGCTGACGGGAGCAGTAAACAGCGCTTGGTCGGTTTTTTGTCTGCGCTCTTCACTGAAAAGGCGCATCGTCAGCACCGGCATAAGAAACAGCGTTATCGTAAATGAATAGCTGAATAAAACACTCATTGCCGGATAGCCGGACGCATAAAGCTTTGTAAAAAGAAAGCCGTAAAGCAGTGCGTAAAATATAAGTACGATGTAGCCTATGGGAGAGGTGAAATAAGATCTCATCTCACGTTTAAAGATAGCACTCATTATTTCTCCTCCTTGCTTGTTTCTTCAGGGGCGTTGAGCGGCTTTTCAATTTCGCCCATCACTTCATCTATGTCGTCAGTGAAAGCAACATCATTTTCTTTTGATTCATTTTCTGCCTCAGCGACGGCTTCTTCGGCTCTGTTTACGCTCGAAAGCTTTTTGATTTCTGCGTCGGCAACACCATCGACCAGTCTTACAAACACCTGCTCAAGTGTAAGTTCATCAGGCTGAAGCATAAGGATCGTCCAATTGCGCTCAGCCATTCTCTTGAACAACTCAGGACGGATATCGGTCTGTTCGGAAACTTCGATACAAAACTCAATTGCGTTTTTCTCGCGCTTGCCTAGGGTCGTTATGCTCTTTACACCCGAAATGGTGCGTATGGTCTTGTGAACGTCACGCTCGGGTCCGTTTATACGGACTTTAAGTGAATTGCTGCCTGTGAGCGCCTTTGACAGTTCATCAGGCGAGCCGTCGGCGATTATCTTGCCTTTGTTGATTATTATTACACGTTCGCAAACAGCCTGAACGTCAGACAGTATGTGCGAGCTGAGTATAACGGTGTGGTTGCGGCCGAGATGAGTAATAAGCTTGCGTATTTCGATGATCTGCTTGGGGTCAAGGCCGACAGTCGGCTCATCGAGAATCAGCAGCTCAGGGTTGCCGATAAGCGCCTGAGCGATGCCTACACGCTGCTGGTAGCCTTTTGAAAGGTGCTTTATCAGCCGGTTGTAAACATCGTTTATGCGAACAAGGTTGCATATTTCTTTAATATGAGCTTCTCTCGGCAGCTTGACCTTCTTTAAGTCGTAAATAAAATTGAGATACTCTTTTACGCTCATATCAGGATAGATAGGCGGATGCTCAGGCAAATAACCGATATGGCGCTTAGCCTCGTTAGGTTGCTCAAGGATATCATAACCGCCTACTTTTACGCTGCCTTCCGTAGAGGAGAGGTAGCCGGTGATTATGTTCATGGTGGTCGACTTACCGGCACCGTTAGGCCCAAGGAAGCCGAGAATCTCGCCGTCATTGACGGTAAAGCTGATGTTGTCTACAGCTTTTTGGTTAGCGCTGTAGCATTTAGTGAGGTTTTTGACCTCTATCATTATATAATCCCTCCAAACTGCTGAGTCTTAACACAAATATGTTAACAAACAAAGTTGATTAAATTGTAAACAGTTTATTAACATACACAGGGATTATACACCAACCGACGCAAATAATAAAGAGTTTTTATTCATTTTTGTGAATTTGCAGTGATGTTATTAATATCCAACCTGTACATCTGCACAAAAAAATCACGCGCCTTTGTTGCAATTGACGAGAGAATAATGTTCTTGACTAAAAGCTGAGTTTGGAATAAAATTGTAATATATTTTGTTATAATGGAGTGATAAAAACATGGCTGAACTAAGGCCGTTCAAGGCCCTGCGTTTCACGGAAAAGGCAGGGCAAATAAGTAAGCTTTGTTGCCCGCCGTACGATATAATTTCCGAAGACGAGCGCAAGGCGTATATCGCAGAGAATGAGCACAATATAATCAGGCTCGAACTGCCCAGAGAGGGAGAACACCCGTATCAGCAGGCGGCAAAAACGCTCAAACAGTTTGTTGCTGACGGCACCCTTGCCTGCGACGACAGCGAAAAGGTGTATATCTACGGCGAAAGCTTTAACGTAGACGGCGTTGATTATTCGTTCAAGGGCATCATCGCCAGAGTGAAGCTTGAGGAGTTTTCGAAGGGTATCGTGTTGCCGCATGAGGAAACGCTTTCAAAAGCAAAGGCGGACCGTTTTGAACTTATGAAGGCGACAATGTGCAACTTCAGCCAAATATATTCTCTTTATCACGATGACGATTCCGTAACGGCCGATATGGTGGAAAAGCTGTCATCAGGCGAGCCTGAGCAGTGCTTTACCGACGGTGAGGGAACCACACACTCTCTGTGGACCGCAGACGGCGACGCGGCACGTGAGATATGCCGTCAGTTTGCCGACCGCCGCCTATATATAGCAGACGGACATCACCGCTATGAAACGGCGCTCAATTTCCGCAACTGGCTGCGTGAAAACGGCAAAGCCAAAGAGGGCGACGGGTGCGACTACTGTATGATGATGCTTGTTGCAATGGATTCCTCCGGCCTTGTCGTATTCCCGACACACAGAATAGTAAGAGATCTGCCTGATTTCGATTGCGATAAATTGCTTGATGCCTGTCAGGGCACCTTTGATATTGAAAGCGTAAAGGCCGACGATGTAAAAGGCTTGCTTAAGTCACATTATGAGGCAGGGGATAAATCCTTCGCTCTTTATGATTCAAAGGGCTATCACCTTATGACGCTTAAAGACTATTCAGTGCTTGACGCTGTCTGTCCGAATTGCAGTCGCTCGTTAAAAGAACTCGATGTCACCGTTCTGCACACCCTCGTGCTTGAGAAAGTGCTCGGCATAGATAAAGCCAATATGGCCGCACAGATAAATCTCACATATACCAGAGATTTTGACGAGGCTGTTAATGCTGTTGACTCGTCGGCTGCAAATTGCTGTTTTTTGATGAATCCGACGAAAGTTGAGGAAATCAGTATGGTCGCGTCTGCGGGCGAAAAGATGCCGCAAAAGTCTACCTACTTTTATCCCAAGCTGATAACGGGTCTTGTAATGAACAAATTCGGTGAGATAGAGTAGGTGGCTGTGAAAATGGATATGCCGTTGTGGATATATATTTGCAGTCCGCTTAAGTTGATAATATATGCTGTGGCAATGTTCGCGCTTGAGTATGTCGTCACACGGGGAATGATGTGCCTCATAGACGGCGTTGATAACAAAGCGGGTACCACAGCAAAATGTATGTCGTGGCTGTTCGTTGCCACCGTTATCGTTCAAGCGCTCGGCTTTGGTATAATGGGCGTGGCATCAACAACATCTGACAGTGAATTAGCTTATATGCTAAAGGCGGCAGACTATTCTGAATTCAGTTGCTTCAGGATACCGCTGTGTATTTATTTTGCAGGCGTTGCGTTGATGTATATTATATCCAGATTTTTGATATTCAAAAATATCAATACCGACGACCTGACTCGTAAGGTCGCTTCGGTGATAATCGCCCTTGTATCAGCGCCTTGGATAATAATGTTGCCAATAGCAGTATAAAAACATTAAATAACGGCTTGACCTCTGCGAAATGCAGGTGTCAAGCCGTTCGGTTTTTTAATATTATATTATCCGTTTGATGCTGTCGTCGTTATTGTTATATCAAGGTATTGACCGTTTCTGTAAACCGTAAGCGTTAACTGGTCGCCGACCTTGTGCTTGCGTATTACGCTTACAAGCTTGTCGTAGGTCGTTATCTCTGTGCCGTCGGCGGCGGTGATAAGGTCATACTTCTGCAGGCCTGCTTTATCGGCAGGGCCGTCCTCAACAACACTGGCTACAACTATCCCCGCAGGAAAGCCTCTTGCTTCCAGATAGGAAGCGGTGTAAGAGGTGTCTATCTCAACACCGATGTAAGGCTTGGGCTCGTCACGGTTTGTTATGATATCCGTGCATATTTCCACGACTGAATCTATCGGTATTGCAAAACCCATTCCCTCAAATTCTTCTGATACGATCTTTGAATTTGTTATGCCGATAAGATTTCCTTCTGAGTCAACCAGTGCGCCTCCTGAGTTACCGGGGTTTATCGCGGCATCGGTCTGTATAAGACTCATCTCGAACGAATCTATTGTAATATTTCTGTTAAGTCCGCTGATATATCCTACGCTGACCGACCCGATGAAACTCAAACCGCCGGGATTGCCGACAGCAACAACTCGCTGACCCACAGCAAGGCTCTCAGATGCGCCGATCGAAATGGCGTTCAGTCCCGTTCTGTCAATTTTCAATACCGCAAGATCGTAGGCAGCGTCATAACCCACTACTTCGGCCTGAATAGCCGTAGAAAGGTCGTCAGGCATATAAACCTCGACTGTACCGCCGTATTTGATAGCATAATCGACGACGTGTTTGTTTGTAATAATGTAGCCGTCACTTGAATAAATTACACCTGTGCCCTCACTTTCAAGGTCGTCAGAGCTGCTGCCGAAAAAGTTGTTTGAGGTATAGGTGTATTTTGTTACGATACCGACTACGCTGGGTCTTACCTTGGCGGCGACCGCTTCAACAAAATTTGTGGAGTCATCGGTTATCGTAATGTCGGTGCTGCCTACCGTGCCCGAGCCGAGTAAGTTAGTGATGCCACTGCTCGAACCGCTCGAACCGGAGTTGCCTGCGGAGGTTATCACCGACGAAATAACGGTGGATATCAGCGCGGTGACAAGCATACACACTATGAGAGTAGTGAACGAAAACCTTGCTTTTTGTTTGCCTTCGTTCTTTTGAGGCTGATGATTAAATTGCTGGCTGTAGCTTTTCGGCGGAGTGTAAACAGGCGGTTGAGATTTAAACTCATTAACATATCCGTTTGGTCCGCTTTGATATGTGAAAGAACTCACGGGAGTGTAAGGCTCAGCCTTAGCGGGCGATGAGTAATCTTCTGTATTGTCAATGTATTCAGCTTCGATGTGCTCGATGTTTTCGCCGGCAGTATCGCTGTCGGAAGAACCGCTGTTAATATCAAACTCGTTATTGTTCTTATCAAATTCTGACATGGCAAAGACTCCTTTGGTATTGAGATGTATAACATCAATTCAGTTTAATTATATATTAACTGCCTGTTTTTATTTCAAGACATCAAATTTGTGAATATATTGTTAATATTTCGGTACAATTTTACCTTTAAGAAATATTATATCGTTAAATAACGGCATAATTAGTGGAAAAAAATAAATATAAGTAGTATAATAAAAAGCAGATAGGCTGTTACACATTTATAATATGGTCAGTAAAACAAAAAGTCAACCGAAAAAACAGATTAAAATAGGGTATACTTTTTGCTAAAGCTTTGTGGGCCTGAAAACAGTAAGAAAACAAAGACTTGAGAAATTGCAGAAAAAATGTTAAAATAATGTAACTGGATTTTTTATCCAGATTGCGATAATATAGCATAACAAGATGTAAGATAAGCTTCATTCAAAGGAGGCGTTTTTCTTGGATAACGAAAAGAACAATCTTCCAAAGCGCAATGTAGACCGTACATCGGGTGCCGATCGTGCCGGTCGTAACGTAGATCGCACATCAGGTGTAGATCGTACCGGCCGGAATGTGGACCGTACTTCAAACGTAGATCGCACATCTAAGCGCAGTGTCGACCGTACCGCCGGCTCGAACAGGCGCACACAGTCATCAGGCAGCCAGACACAGAGCGGAGAATATGATTATTTTCCGGACCTTAAGATATCGAGTGATAATATTGATATAACCAGCAACTCAGGTGTGTCAGACTTCACCGCAGGCAAGGACTTGCCTGAAGTTAATAATTCTGCTGAGCCTGAGCAGAGGGATATATTTAACGAGCCGGTCGAAGCAAAATCTGCTGAGCTTGATGCGGCGGGGGAGCCTGAGTACGACAGCATAGATATCTTTTCTAACAGCTCTGACGGAGGATATGAGGATATATTCAGCGGCAGAGAGCGTGTAAACGACTCGTATGACAGTGTGCCGAGCAATGAAATGGAGAATTTGTCAAGCTCGTCGCCGAGAATAGATTACGATGAGCTTGAAACGCAGGAAAATATGTCAAAACGCAAGCGTATCATCAAGAGGGTGGGCAAGGTTGTGCTTTCAAGCTTTCTTGTGTTCGTTATCGTAGGCTGTATCGTAGGTGTGGCTTTTGCAGTATATGTGTTCGGCTTTGTCGACGATTCGATAGATTTTGACCTCTATGATCTTACGCTCAACTACACCACCACTATATACGCAGAAAACCCTGATTACAACGCTAGTGATCCTGCAAGCGAAGAATGGGTGGAGTACGAGGAAATTTACTACGAAAACCGCACATGGGTCAGCATCAATGACGTAAGTCAGAATGTTATCTATGCCTTTGTAGCGGGTGAGGACGAGCGTTTTTATAAGCACAAGGGTGTTGACTGGAAACGCACGCTCGGCTCGTTCGCAAACCTTTTCCTCGATTTCTGGGATACAAAACAGGGCGGCTCAACTATAACTCAGCAGTTGGTTAAAAACCTTACGGGCGACAGCGAACAATCCTCTATCCGTAAGATAAGGGAGATAATGCGCGCCAGAAATATAGAAAAAACCTACGCCAAAGACACGATAATGGAATGTTATATGAATGTTATATACTTTGGTAATAACTGCTACGGTATTGAAGCGGCCGCCGAGTATTACTTCGGTAAATCGGCCAGTGACCTGACGGTGGCTGAGGCTGCGTGCATTGCGGCGATTACAAAGTCCCCCAGCGGATACGACCCGATAAAAAATCCCGAATCAAACAAGACGCGCCGTGAGTGGATCATTAATAATATGTATGAGATCAATGAGATTTATAACGGTGAGCGCGGAATAACAAAAGAAGAGCGGGATGAGGCCTTGAAGCAGGAACTTGTGTTTGTCAATCACGGCTCAGGCAGTGAGGATGGGGACGAAAGCGCTGAGGAAGAAAAAAACACCGGTTATTCATATTTTACCGACGCTGTTATCAATCAGGTCATCGAGGACCTGATGGCAAGCAAGGATTATACGTATGAGTATGCCGAAAATATGATTTTCAGAGGCGGTCTCAAAATATACGCTACCATCGACACAGATGCGCAGGCGGCGGTCGATGCCGTTTTCACCACCGATGATAACTGGTCGCAGGTCTACGGCACTGACCAAAAGGCACAGGGCGCGATAACGGTAATGGATTATTCAGGCCATATTGTTGCACTGGCAGGCGGACGCGGCGAAAAGACTGACCGCAGAGGCTTGAACAGAGCCACCGACTCACCTCGCCAGCCCGGTTCAACGATGAAACCTATCGGAGCATATGCACCGGCGTTGGAGGATAATCTCATAACGTGGTCGACGATGATAGAAAACAGCACAATAAAGCTTGGCGGAGTAACGTTTAAAAATGCCGGCGGCTATACCAGCGGGCCCGTAACGGTGCAAAAGGCGATACAGTCGTCTTACAATCTGGTCGCAGTCAGGGTGTTGAACAAATACGGCGCACAGAAGTCTTTTGACTTTGTAACCAAAAAGTTTGGAATCACCACTCTCATTGAGTCTGAGATGATCGACGGCAAGGAGTACTCGGATATAGGAATATCGCAGTTGGCTCTTGGCGGCAGCACATACGGACTCACTACCGCTGAAGAAGCAGCGGCTTATGCCACCTTTGGCAACGGAGGACTGTATTACACGCCCACGACCTATACTTTAGTAAAAGACCAAAGCAATAAGATCGTGCTTGAGTATGACGACGAGCCGATTCAGGCTATCAGCGCAGAAACCTCGTATATAATGAATAAAATGCTGCAGACGGTAGTTACCAGCGGAACAGGCACTGCGGCGGCGTTTGACGGTTGGGAAATATTCGGCAAGACCGGTACAACCAACGACGATAAAGACCGTTGGTTTGCGGGCGGTACACCAAAGTATGTTGCCAGCTGTTGGTTTGGCTGTGATATACCGTACAGTCTTTCACGCTTGTCATCAGGAGTCAATCCTGCGCTTCGCTTGTGGAGAGCCTCTATGAAGGGTATCCATGAGGGACTGAGCAAATCCAGCTTCCCGAAATGCTCAACAGTAAAGCAGGCTGAGTATTGTGTCGAAAGCGGATTAATCGCAACCGACTATTGCGCTGAAACGGCAACCGGATACTATAAGAGCAGCTACGCTCCGGTATGTACCGAGTGTAAGAATACAAAGCCTGCAAGCTCGCAGGCGGCATCGCAGGCGACCCAGTCACAGGCAGCGTCGCAGGCAGCGTCGCAGGCGGCATCGCAGGCGGCGTCGCAGTCAACCCAGTCGCAGGCAGTGTCTGAAGCGGCATCAAAACCTGCTACATCATCGCAGGCGACCCAGTCACAGGCAGTGCCGCAAGCGGCATCGCAGGCAACAACTTCCGTTGCAGACAACGCGGCTTAAATATTACTAATAAAACAATAAAACGATCCGCTCTTGGGGGACACCGAGGGTGGATCGTTGCGTTAACATAAAGCTTTGCTGATAAGTTGATCTGTCTTGACAAATTTTTGTGGTATGATATACTATTTGATTATCCGTTAAATACTGATTTTTATTTGACATAACAAGATATTCTGTAAGAATTAATCAGAAAGGAAAACCGCAAATGATAAAAAAATTTGCAACGTGTATAAGAGAATATAAAAAACCGACGGTACTTACCTTTGTATTCATCGTCTTAGAGGCGATTATCGAGTGTTTCATCCCGTTTCTGACAGCCGACCTTATTAACAATGTAGAACTTTTAAACAGAGGTGCATCGGGCGACGGAATGGACGTCGTGCTGAAAACGGGCGCATTGCTTGTTTTGATGGCAGTGCTGTCGCTTTGTTGCGGCGGTATAGCAGGCTTTACCTCTGCAAAGGCATCTGCAGGCTTTGCTAAAAATCTTCGCCACGATCTATACTACAAGGTGCAAGATTATTCGTTTGAAAACATAGATAAATTTTCGTCGTCCTCTCTTGTAACAAGAATGACGACCGATGTCACCAACGTGCAGATGGCATATATGATGGTTATCAGAATCGCCGTGCGTGCTCCGCTGTTGATGATATTCTCTGTCATAATGGCGTATGTAATGGGCGGCGCACTGGCTACATCGTTTGTGGTTATCGTGCCGGTGTTGGCAGGGGGTCTTTTTCTTATCAGCCGTAAGGCAATGCCTGCCTTCCGCAGGGTGTTTAAAAAATATGACCGCCTTAACGAGTCGATAGAAGAAAACGTGCGCGCTATGCGTGTTGTAAAGGGCTTTTCCCGCGAAGATTACGAAAAGAAAAAGTTTTCTTTCGCCGCAGAGGATATCTGTGGCGATTTCACAAAGGCAGAGCGTATAGTTGCGCTTAATACACCTTTGATGCAGATCTGTGTTTATTTCAATATGGTGTTTGTGTTGCTTGTCGGTTCAATGCTTATAATCAAAAGCGGCGGCACAACCATAAACGTGGGTGAAATATCCGCGATGCTGACCTACGGTATGCAGATACTTATGCAGTTGATGATGCTGTCGATGATATACGTTATGATAACGATGTCGTCAGAATCAATAAAACGTATATTCGAGGTGCTTGACGAAACACCGAGTATCGTATCACCTGAAGGCGCCGTTGAGGAAGTTGTTGACGGCTCTATCGACTTTGAGGGCGTAAGCTTCAAATATTCTCAAAAGGCCAAAAAGTTCGCCTTGTCAGACGTAAATATCCATATCGCATCGGGT
>CAYYGY010000012.1:8143-11006 GCA_964471735.1 uncultured Eubacteriales bacterium | reverse complement strand
ACTCGAACCCCCGACCTTTTGGTTCGTAGCCAAACACTCTATCCGGCTGAGCTACCAGCGCAAAATTATCGTGCCATAGTATAATAGCACATACTTTCCTTAAATGCAAGCATTTTTTTAATATTCCTGAAAAATCAGACAGGTCGGTATTTTTTACCCTATTGCTTTTTATTCAACTCGGCAAGAGCCGCCTGCAGCACAGTATCCTCTTGATCGCTTAAAAGCATATAACTTGTGCCGCTGTCGGCCTCGGCGACCTCGATATCGGGCTCAAGCCCGACGCCGTGATACTCTGTTCCCGATTTTGTATATATCTTGGCAACAGTCAGCCTAACGGCAGAGCCGTCGCTCAAGCCGACGGTGCTCTGCATAATTCCCTTGCCAAAGGTCGTTGTGCCGACCAATTTCGCTTTGCCGTAATCCCTGAGCGCCGATGCAAAATACTCCGACGCGCTTGCCGTTTCACCATTGGTAAGCACTGCCATAGGCAGGTCTATCTCGCTTTTGTCCGATTTTGCAAGGGTCACACGCTTGTCACCGCTGTAAACAGCGTAACCTATCTCGCCTTTTGGCAGCAGTATATCAAGCATCTCGTTTGCGGCGTCTACCAAGCCGCCGGTGTTATCGCGCAAGTCAAAAATCAGACCCGTCGCACCGTCGGCAACGGCATTGTTTACCGCCTCTTCAAACTGTGATACTGTAGCCGTGTTAAAAGTTTCGATCTCGATGTAAGCGATAGTACCTATCATATGCGAGTATACGCTGGTAGCAACAAACTCTCCCCTTGTAACGGTGACGTCGCTTTCGCCGCTGTCATTGCTGACGGTCAGCACAACATCGGTGCCGTTTTCGCCTCTTATGTTGGAAACGCAATCTGAAAAATTATCTGCTGTGACAGCAACGCCGTCCACTGCGGTTATGACGTCGCCCTGCTTTATACCGGCCTTATCGGCAGGCGAAGCGACCGACACGCGTACAACGTTCATTCCGCCTTTGTCCGAGTTGTAGAAAACGGTTATTCCGATGCCATAGCTGACGCCTTTGTTAGACGAAAGTATAGTTTCATATTCCTCTGCGGTTATATAGGTGGAATAAGGGTCACCCAGAGCGTAGATATATCCGTACGCCGCCATATCAGCCAGCGCGTCCTCGCTGACCGAGTCAGAGTCGACATATTGGCTTTTAACAAGCTCGATCACCGCCGCCAGCTTTGCCTGCGTCTTGTTTTTTGTGATACTCTGGTTGAGCGTGTTCGGAACGATGAGCAAAGCAATAACGGCGCCTGTCAGCATAAGCGCGACGCATCTTACAACCGTGCTGAAACCGCGCGAGACGCCCTTTTTCGCGCCTGAGGGAGCAGGTTCGGGTAATGTTTCTTCCTGCTGATGCTGATGTTCGTCTTGACCAGCTGACAGATTTTCAAATTCGTTCATATCAAAATCCCCTTATGATAAAACAGCCGACGGATACAAACCGCCGACTGCCTTTTATTTAAAAGAATGTCATCGGGTCAACGGTACTTCCGTTTTTCTGAATCTCAAAATGAAGATGCGGACCGGTAGAAGCACCGGTTGAACCGACATACCCTATAACCGTCTGCCCCTTCGTTACCTTTGTACCGACAGCCAATGAGCTCTTTGCCTTCATATGAGCGTACAAGGTGACATATCCGTTGCCGTGATCTATCATTACACAGTATCCGAAGTCGCCGTAGTACTTATTCAAAATAATACTTCCGCTGTCAGCCGCAACGATCTTTGCGCCGTAAATACCGCTTGACGAAATGTCTATACCCTTATGGAACTCCTTACCGTGAACAGGACAAATGCGGTTGCCATAGCTTTCGCTGAGCTTATAGTATCCCGGAACAGGCCAAGAAAACTGGCCGGTGCCCGTTACGGTAGAGCCGCCCTGCTGTTTTTGCTTTTCTATCGCTGCAGCAAGGTCTTTCTGCATCTGCGCATAATCCTGTTCCTTTTGCTCAAGGTTATGTATAGTGCTGTTGTTCGCGGAAATTATTTGGTTGACCTTGTTGTACTGCTCAGACAACTCGACCTTTTTCTGGTCAATGACCTCCTTTGCAGACGCAAGCTCGGTCTTTTTTGCCTCAACCTCAGCCTGCTGCTTATCCAACTCGTCGATATAGGCAAGCAGTTTTTTAAGCGCTTGGCTGTCGCTTTTGGATATCGACTCAAGCATCTGCATTTTTGACAGATAATCCGCTATTCCGTCGTTATCAGAAAGAAATTCAAGGCCTGTAAAAGAAGTGTTGCTTGTATACATTGCAACAAGCCGCTTTTTAAAGCTGTTTACAGAGTTTCTCACATCTGCCTGCGTCTGGGTTATAGACCTCTCAAGAGCGCGTATCTCAGTGTTAAGAGCATCAAGCTGGCTTTGATAAAGGTCGATTTCCTTTTGTGTCACGCTTATCTGCTGCTGCAAAGCCGCCTTCTGCTCCTCATAGGGTGCGTTTGCTTTTTCGAGTTCTGCAATCTGGGCCTTGATCTGGTTGCTTTGCGCCTTTGCCTGCTCAAGCTGGGTTTGCAGTTCTGAGAGGGTGGCGGCAGAAACGTTGCCGACTGACGGCGATGTGACGGTCACAGCAAGCAGCAGAGCAAAGCACAGAGAAAATAACAGTGTACGTTTAAAAACCTTCATGCTGTTCGCCCCCCGTAAAAACATTAGCTAAAGTATGACATAGGATTAACTTTTGTGCCGTTTTTGATAACTTCAAAGTGAAGATGCGGACCGGTAACATTGCCGGTCGAACCTACGTAGCCGATGACGGTACCCTTGCTGACATTGGCACCTACTTTGTATGCACTGAGCGCCTTCATGTGAGCGTAGAGAGTAACAAAGCCGT
>CAYYGY010000012.1:0-8133 GCA_964471735.1 uncultured Eubacteriales bacterium | reverse complement strand
GCCGTAACCGCTGTAATATTTGCTGAGTATGACACGTCCGCTGTCAGCCGCAACTATACTCTTGCCGTAGACGCCGCCGCTCTGGCAAACGATATCTATGCCGGTGTGCGAACGTCCCCAACGCGGGCCAAAGCTTGACGAGATCTTATAGCAGCCGGGCAAAGGCCACGTAAACTGACCGGTGCCGACAATTGCACTGCCCGAACCGCTGCTTGATGAACTTTGCGCGTTCTTGATAGCCTGCTCGATTTCCTTCTGCTCAGCCTGAATGTCAGCAAGTTCGGCGTTCTGATCGCTTATTTCGCTGTTATATTTCTCAACAATGGCGTTGACCTCGTTATAAGCCTCAGTAAGCTCAGCCCTCTTAGCTTTTAATTCCTCTTCTGCGACCAAAATTTCCTCGTTTGCAAGTTTAAGTTCCTCGATTGCGGCGAGTATCTCGCTGATGGTCTTTGTATCGTGCTTTGAAACCGAAGCCAAAAGCTCTGTCTTTGCAAGGAAGTCTGCGTAATCCTCAGCCGACAGCAAAACCGCCAGCTCGGTATTGCCCGATGTATACATTACAACAAGGCGTTGCTTAAGCTGTTCCTTGCCTTCTTCAAGCTGTTTGTTACGGGCTTCGATAGTTTCTTTGCACTCTTTTATATCAGCCTCGTAAAGGTCGATCTGCTTTTGAACAGTGGCGATCTGCTGCTCCAGCGCAGCCTGCTGCTGCTGGTAAGGTGCGTTTTGCGCCTTTAACTCGGCTATCTTTTGTTTAATAGCGTTTGCCTCTGCCTTTGCCGATTCAAGATCCGACTGGTATTCGGAAATCGTCTTGGCCTCGGCGACCGGCGTAAGATCTGACGGCGCAATACACACAGCAAGCATCATTACAACGCTCAATATTAGCGCCGCTAACTTTTTAAAGCGCACGGAATTCACTGCCTTCCTTTTTGAGATACTTGGCAATGGTGAAACGGCTGCCCAAAAGTCCGATAAATACGCCTATAACCGTAAACATGCCGAACATTGCAGGCGCAATTTCGCGGAACGGGATAAGTGTAAAGCCTGCCAAGGAATCTGTAATACTCGTGCCTGCAACAGTGTAAACTGCATATAGGAGCGCTGTAGTAAATATCGCGGCAAACAAACCGAGCACTATTCCCTCAACCATAAACGGCGCACGGATAAAAGAGTCGGTAGCGCCGACAGCCTTCATAATGCTTATCTCAAGCTTGCGGCTGTACATCGTGATGCGGATAGTGTTGCATATGATGACCATTGCAATTACGAGCAACAGCACGATGATCCAGGTGCTTGCAAAGTTGACGGTGTTTTTGATTCCGACGATCTTTTCCGCAATATCCTTCTGGTGACGAACGATGTCGACGCCTTCAACCTTTTCGAGCGCCTTGACCGTCGTTTCAAACTTTTCGAGGTCGGTCATATGTACCTCAGATGCGTTCGGCAGCGGGTTTTCACCCTCCAGATACTCGTTAAACAGTTCCTGCTGGTCAGAATTAAGGTCCATACTTTCAAGCAGGCTCTTGAGTGCCTCGTCCTTCGGCTTAAATATAGATTCAGAAATGTTGTCCATCTTGGCTATTTTATTTGATATAGCCTCGGATTCGGTGTTGTCCAGATCAGTATCATAATAAACCATTACTACGTTTTGCTCTTGCAAAATGCCAAGGTATTTGTTTATGTTTTCTGTCAGTGCAACTGCAACGCCCATTATAAGCATGCAGGCAACGAGCACGCCTATCGACGCAAGCGACATAAGGCGGTTTACCCATACGTTTTTGAAGCCCTCACCTACAAGGTGTCTCCAGGTTCTTGCGTTCATTATTGCTCACCGCCCATCTTGCTGATATCAAAGATATCGTCGTCGCTCTCGATTTCTGCCTCCTGCCGGTCCGCCTGCTCTGCCGAAACGGCAAAGCTGTGGCCCGTTCTGTCCACAACAGGTGCATCAGGCATAGCAATATCTGCGGCGTTGTCTGCAACGACCATGCCGTTTTCAATCATAACGACTCTGCGTCCGAAATCCCTGACGAGCTGATGCTCATGCGTTACCATTACAACAGTGGTGCCGCGACGGTTGATTTCAAACAGGAGGTCAACTATTTCATAAGACATCTGCGGGTCGACGTTACCCGTCGGCTCGTCCGCAATAATAAGAGAGGGATTGTTTATAAGCGCACGCGCAAGGCCGACACGCTGCTGCTCGCCGCCGGAAAGCTCGTTCGGCTTGCATCTGGCTTTAGATGCCAATCCGACCATATTAAGTGCATATGATACCCTCTTTCTTATCTCCTGATTTGACGCTCCGACAATGTGCATGGCAAAGGCAACATTCTCGGCAACGGTCATAGTGGGGATAAGGCGGAAGTCCTGAAACACGATGCCCATCGTGCGTCTTAGCTGAGGTATCTGTC
The DNA here is from genome assembly GCA_964471735.1 of uncultured Eubacteriales bacterium. Classification (GTDB taxonomy): domain Bacteria; phylum Bacillota; class Clostridia; order Oscillospirales; family Acutalibacteraceae; genus RGIG2206. The sequence continues at coordinate 5,713 of CAYYGY010000012.1, read as the reverse complement.
GGCGCTTTATCTTGCTGAGTTTGTAACCGCTGACAGTAACCTCGCCCGCGCTCATTTTTTCCTCGCGCATTATCAGCTTCATAAAGGTGCTTTTTCCTGCACCTGAGGGGCCGACGACGAAAACGAACTCGCCCCGATTGATCTTAAGATTAAAGTCCTTGAGGGCGTGGGTGCCGTTTTTGTAGTTTTTGTAAACACCCGTAAACTCTATATGTGTGCGGCTGTCAGCCGCTTGAGCATCAATATTTTTCTTGGCCATGATAATCTCCGTCCTTAGTGATGTAAAGCGTGTTTATCAGTATTTGGTAGGATTGGATTTGAGATATTTTTTGACCATGAGCGCGATCTTGAAAACGATAGCATGGTCAAACTCACGAAGATCAAGCCCCGTAAGCTTTTTGATTTTCTCAAGTCTGTAAACAAGGGTGTTGCGGTGAACAAAAAGCCTGCGTGATGTTTCGGAAACATTGAGATTGTTTTCAAAGAACTTTTGAATCGTAAACAGCGTTTCCTGATCAAGGCTGTCTATTGAACTGTGCTTAAACACCTCGCGAAGGAAGGTCTCGCAAAGGGTGGTCGGCAGCTGATAGATAAGTCTTGCGATACCGAGGTTGTCATAGCTGACGATGACCTTCTCAGTGTCAAACACCTTTCCGACCTCAAGCGCGACCTGCGCCTCTTTAAACGAGCGGGCAAGGTCCTTTATGCCCTCGACAGCACTGCCGATACCGACAACGGCGTGAGTATAAAACTCGCCCGCAAGCGTATCAACGATCGAGCGTGCAAGCTGCTCAAGATCTTTCGTTTCAATGCCTGCGCGTGTTTCCTTAACGACGGCAATATCAGTTTCATTTATAGATATGACAAAGTCCTTGTTTTTGTCGGGGAAAAGATTCTGGATGATGTCGTAGACCGACACGTCGCCCTTGCTGGAGGTTCTGACAAGCAGGACAACGCGGTTTGTATCGTTGTTGAAATGCATTTCGCGCGCTTTAAGATAAATGTCGCCCGAAAGAACATTGTCAAGTATAACGTTCTTTATAAAGTTGATGCGGTCGTATTTTTCATCGTAAAACAGCTTTATGTTTGAAAGGGCGATAGCCAGCATATCGGCATATTTTACCGCCTGAGGGTCAACGCCCTCGACAAAAAGTATGTAGTCATTGGCGCCCGATGTGCCGAAAGCCTTGTATGTATACGAGCCCTTGACAAACGCCTCCTTGCCTACCGGAGCGGTGATGTTGTGCACCTCACCTATGCGGCCGAGGTTACTGCACGAAATGACAGTATAGTTTTCATCCATAACGCCGATGGTACGGTCGATGGCCTCTCTCATCTGATGAACTATTCCCTGAAACAAACGATTAGACATTCTGACATCTCCTATCAAAACTTTCTATTTGGTTTCTTTTAACAAAAATGATAACAAATTGGGGCATTATGTAAATCTGCAATATTCATTTTACACAAAGAGGTTTCTTTTTTCAACCCCAAATTGATAAAAAACGCAAAAAAAGTTACAAAATGATTACAAATTAACGCTTTGTTCATTTAAAAGTATAAAATTGGGACAAATATTACAATATAATGTTGTTTAAAACAGGTAATATGTGCTATTATATCAATGTATATCCATTTAACCTGCAGAAAAGGAGAGTCTGCTTTAATATGAACATATCTGTTAAAAAATCTAATCTGTCCGACGGCGTTGAGGCCTGCTTTATCCCGTCTGACAGATTCAAGACCTCGCGCATCTCAGTGTGCGCCTATCTGCCTTTGGAGGCTGAAACGGTGCCTGCGTATTCGATGCTGGCACTGCTTTTGGCGAGCGGCTGTGCCGATTACCCCCAAATGCGTATGTTAAACTCTAAGCTTGACACGCTGTACGGCGCGTCCGCTGATTTCGACTGCTCTAAAACGGGCAATATGCTCCAGCTTTGTGCGAGCATAGTGTTTGTCGATGACAAATTTCTGCCCGAGGCGATTTTTTCTGACTGTGCCGACTTGCTTTTTAAGCTTATCTTTGAGCCCGCTGTGGACGCAGGCGGTTTCCTTGAAAGCAATTTTGAAAGGGATAAGCGAATCCAGCTTGAGTACATCGACAGCGAGATAAACGACAAGCGCACCTACGCGCGCAACCGCTGTGTCGAGTTGATGTGCGAGGGCGACCCCTACGGTCTGTCAACGCTGGGAACACGTTCAGCGGTCGAGGCTCTCACCCGCTCTCAGGTCTTTGAGGCTTGGAAAAAGATGCTTGAAACCGCCCGCTTCAGGATAAGCGTGACTGCAAACAGAGAGCATCCCGAAATATTTGACTCATTTAAAAACAGGCTGGCGTCTTTTAGCCGCGACCCCGCCGGCCTGACAGAAAACCGGCTTGCACGACACAGCGAGGTCATCCGCTGTGACGAGCATTTTCCCGTTGCGCAGGGCAAGCTCGTTATGGGATTTTTGACCGACATCTGCGGCAGCGACAGCGAATCATACAAAATGATGGTGTTTGCCGATATGTTCGGCGGCGGCCCGTACTCGCGCCTTTTTTCAAACGTGAGAGAAAAAATGAGCCTTTGCTATTACTGCGCCGCGAGGGCAGTTCGCCGTAAGGGAATATTGCTCGTTGACAGCGGAGTGGAATTTGAAAATATGGACAAAACCTATACCGCTGTTCTTGACCAGCTAAAGCTGATGCAGCAAGGCGATTTTGACGACGAGATGCTGATATCGTCTAAGCTTGCCCTGACAGGCTCGCTTAAAGGCGTTTACGATTCACAGGCGGTGCTTGACCGTTGGTACGCAGACCGCCTTTTTGACAAAAAACCGCTCTCGCCCTCTGAAATGGCAGAGCTTATAAACAGCGTCACAAGAGAAGACGTCATCGAGGCCGCCAACGGCGTACATCTTGATGCTGTATACCGACTTCTGGGCAAGGAGGGTGCATAATGAAACAAAGAGTTGTTACAAACACACGCTTACAGGAAAAATATATTGCCGCCGAGCACGAATCGGGGCTTAAGATCTGCATCTGCCCCAAGCCTGAGCTTACTTCATCGTACGCCGTTTTCGGCACCCGATACGGCTCTATCGACACAAAATTCAGGCTCAAAGGCGAGGACGTGTTTACTGAGGTACCCGAGGGCATCGCGCACTATCTTGAGCACAAACTGTTTGAGAGCGAGGAGGGCGACGCCTTTGACCGCTTTTCAAAAACGGGCGGATACGCAAACGCCTACACGTCCTTTGACCGCACCTGCTATCTTTTCTCATGCACTGAGAGGTTTGACGAAAACCTTGACATATTGCTTGACTTTGTGCGCCACCCTTACTTTACCGAGGAAACAGTACGAAAAGAGCAGGGCATAATCGGGCAGGAGATACGTATGTACGACGACGATTCAGGCTGGTGCGTAATGTTCAACCTGCTTTGCGCGCTGTTTAAAAACCACCCTGTCCGTATCGACATTGCCGGCACGGTAGAGTCTATCGCACAGATAAACGCAGACCTTCTTTACAAGTGCTACAACACTTTTTACAATCCGTCAAATATGTTCATCTGCATCGCGGGCCCCGTTGACCCCGACGCAATACTTCAAAAAATAGACGCGCTTTTCAAGGGCGTCGAGGGCAGAGAGATAGAGCGCGGTCTTTTCGATGAGCCCAGAGAAACAGTGACCGACCGCGTGAGCAAATCGATGGCGGTCGCTCAGCCTCTTTTCTGCTTTGGCTACAAAGAGGCCTGCGACGAACCTGTTAAAAGCCTTCGAGACAGGGCTGAGACCGATATCCTGCTTGAGATAATAGCAGGCAAGTCCAGCAGGCTTTACAGCGAAATGCTGGACAACGGCCTGATAAACGACGGCTTTGATTTTGAATATTTTACAGGCTACGGCTATGCAGTTGAGATATTTGAGGGCGAAAGCAACGACCCCGAGAAGGCCGTTTCTGCGATAAAGGCCGAGATAAAACGCCTGCGCGCAGACGGCATCGACAAGGACGAATTTTTAAGAGCTAAAAATTCGCTTTACGGACGTAATGTTATGATGTATAATAGCGTTGAGCGTATAGCTTCTGCGCTGGTGGGTGCCACGATGAACGGATATGACCTTTTCGACATAGACGACATCTATGACACCGTTACGGTGCAGGACCTTGAAAAAAGGCTTAATGAACAGTTTGACGAGCGGTTTTCCGCTCTCAGCGTCATAAACCCCGACGCAAGGTGATCCATTTAAACGAAAGAGGTATAATATGGACTTTCTTAACAAAGCGGTTTTTACCGTTCATCTTTTCGGAGGCATTGACATAAGCCTGCTGGCGATAATTTTGCTTGCCGTCGGTGCGGCAGCTGTCGGCATCTATTACTATAAAGCGGGCAAAAAAGGCGTGTCAAAGCGCACCTGCCTGCTTGTATCGCTTGCGATCGCGGTCGCAGCCTTGGCCGCAAGCTGTGTGTGCAGTGTATTGACCGACTCAACTCAGGCGGTCAGCGAGGGTGAAAGCCTGACCCTGTTCGGCATCAAGATGACCGTTGACAGAGTGGCACTGACCCTGAATATAGGCAACGGCTTTGATATCTACTGGTACGGCATTATCATCGCCGTCGGCTTTTTGCTTGCCATCACGTATGGCTTTAAAAACGCAGACCGTTTTCAAATCAACAAAGACGCGATGATGGACGTTATAATCGTCGGACTTATCGGCGCTGTCATCTGCGCGAGGGCGTACTACCTTATTTTTGACGGTGTGGCGCTTACATCGTTTAGCGAGATATTTGCCATTCACGACGGAGGCATCGCCATATACGGCGGTGTCATCGGTGCCTTCCTTTTCGGCGGCATCACCGCAAAAATACGCAAGATAAATATTCTAAATATGTTTGACCTCGCCGCGCTGGGCTTCCTTATCGGTCAAAGCGTAGGTCGTTGGGGCAACTTTGTCAATCAGGAGGTCTACGGCAAGCCGACAGGCAGTGAATGGTTTGGCATGACGGGCGACACCATTATGGTGCAGACCCTCAGTACAGAGCTTGTTCATCCGCTTTTCCTCTACGAGTCGCTGTGGTGCCTTCTGGGCTTTGTCATATTACATAAGCTCAGCAAAAAGCGTGCCTTCAACGGCCAGATAATCTGCGGTTACCTTGTTATCTACGGCGCGGGACGTTTCGTGCTGGAGGGCGCAAGAAACAGTGATTTTATCCTTATGTTCGGCCAGTCGATAAGCATTTCCCAGCTTGTTTCCGTCGCCGCCGTAGTTATCGGTATCGTGGGTTGGTGCGTGCTGTCCAAAAAGGCCAAAGACATGCCCGAGCTGGAGTATGAAAACCAGTTTGACGAGCGGTTTGACGATACAGATATGCTTGACGCCGCCTACAGTCTGCTTGAGTGCGAGTGGGACGCTGACGACAGCGAGGTTGAGGCCGCATATAACGAAAAGGTGGACTTTTTTAACTCCGTTGAGGCGACCGACGACTCACAGCGCCAAAAGATAGCCGAAAAACTTGACGAGCTTTCAAACGCCTATGATTATATCGTAAACTCAAGAAAAGCAGAAGAAAAATTAGCGGAGGAAGAATAATGGCTGAAATAATTAGCGGCAAGGCCATAAGCGAGGCAACCAGAGCCGACATTGCAAAACAAGTGGAAAAACTTAAAAGTCGCGGCGTAACCCCCGGTCTGGCTGTAATAATAGTAGGCGACGACCCAGCCTCAAGAGTGTA
>CAYYGY010000011.1:3112-11117 GCA_964471735.1 uncultured Eubacteriales bacterium | reverse complement strand
AAAAGCCGGCTGAAGTGCCGGGCCGTCCTACGGGTGGCGAATGGTCCGCAAAAAAGAGCGAACCGATGTCGTTCGAAGATATGATGAACAAGTTTAAGCAGACAAGCGACGATAAGATATCAGGCCTTAAGAAGAAAAACAACCTTGAGGTGCGTCGCTCTCGCAAAGCTTCGAAATAAACAAAAATCGTAAAAACAGACCTTAAAACAGAATTTTTCTGCTTTAAGGTCTGTTTCTTATTACATTAACAAAATCTAAAAATTTTTCTTCGACCCTGACAGTAAATGTCAGGGTTGATTTTTATAATGCGAATGTAACGTTACAAAAGAGTTTGAACTCGAAACAAAAAAATTTAATGAAAAAAGGTAAAGAATTATGGCATGTAATGGTGCTAAAAACAAACAAAACGCTGTGGCGGTGGCTGCAGTGGTTTCGGTGGCAGAAACTGCCGCCAAAACAGAGGCGCAAACTCCTGCAAGACTTTTTTGTGTTGACTCAACGATACAGGCAAATGATGCCACTTACGCTAGTGATGTTCACTTTGTGAGTGATGTCGGCTTCGCCTAATGAATGGCAAACATCATTGTGCGGACCATAACATCATATCGTCAACGGCGATACATCATTCCTTCTTGCCCCTAAACCGCCGATATGCTATAATACACATAGGCGGTGATATATGGTCGGATTTTTGAGCCAAATCGGTTGGAGTGGCGATAATCCTGCTGTAGATACACCGGAACCGCTAATTCAAATGAAGAAGATTTTTGTTAACATTGATGCTAATAGTGCTAATTCGTTAACCAGTCATTTCCATAGCAAAATGCCACATAGAATAGATGTAATAGATAAAGTTATAGAATATTTAGAGGAGTGAATATGACGTGGTTAAGCAATACATTAAATTGTTTGTTCTAACTAATGCATTCTTTTTGTTTTATGCCCTTGGTATTACTTGGGAAAAATCTCAAGTTGACCCGGGGGCGGGTTATTATGGCGGATTTTTTGCTTGGACGTTTTTGCCGGCGATGTTCTTTTTTCTTGTTTTATATGGATGTTATTCATATGTAAAAACAAAGAAGATAATTCTGCCAAATCTGTTCTTGTTGCTTTTTATGTGTTTATATTATTTTTGGATATTTTATTTAGGTCTATTATCAACAAATACCTTTGACGATGTTGATTTCACGTTATTAACAAAGTGTGTACCTTTTGTAGGAATATCAGTATTTTGTGGCCTTATAGTAAAATTAATTTTATGGCTAAAAACAAGAATGCCAAAAGATGATTATAGTTATTTGGAAAACTTAGAGGATGACTTATAAAGTTACAAGTGATTCTAAGTTTAAAGATATATGTTAATTGTTAGCATTCAATATAAGCCCAACTCTCAAATTGTTGGCGATATATGGTTGGTTTTTTAAGCCAAATTGGTTGGGTTGGTGATAACAATAATGTAAATACACCTGAGCCTCGTATTCAAATGGAAAAAATCTTTGTGAACGTGGATACTAACGGTGGAAATGGTGGGGGGAGTTTTTATTTGGGAAGTTGTGAATGGTTTAGGTTCTGAAATTTTCCATAACAAAGCACCTCACCGCACTCCTGTTTGTGATAAGGTAATAGAATATTTGGAGGATTAAATATGAAAAAGCACTTCCATAACTTTTTTTATCAGTATAGATTATTAGTGTTGTTTAATATTATTATCATAATTAGTACTGTTTTATCTTCGGTGATAGGAGATATATATGTTGTGCAAAATGAAGTGCTATCATATAATTTGCATTCTATATTTGTTTTTAGAATACTTCCCGTGTATTCATTATTGTATGGTATTGTGTCGTATGCGTTCTATAAAAAAATACGATATCCGCAATTTTTACTTTTAACAACTTTAGCATTTAGTTTCTTATTTGCTGAATTAGTTTCTCTTGATATAAGTGGATTAATTGTTGGATTTCTTATTTTAACTCCCTGCTACATGGTTGTTTCATTTGTCGGGATTGCAGTAATATTAATACCATACAAATTAATTAATGAAATCAAAGGAAATAAATAGTTTATCTACAGGTTGTTTTATTTGGCATCTGGAGGATTAGTATGAAAAATAGGTTTTCAAATCATTATAGTAAATATAAAATTTGCTATATTACAAGTGTTGCTATAGTGGCAGGCATATTTTTATCTACTTACTTTTCAGAATTGTTTGAGATCGGTATTTTTAACTTTAGCGATATATATTTACTATTTATTATTCCAATATGTTCAATTTTTTATGGTATCGTTATTTATCTCAAAGTAAGAAAAATATGGATTCCTCAACTTATATTCTTTATTATATTTATTTTAGGGTATTTATTATTAACTTTTTCATTAAACGGCAGTTTTAAAAAAACAGGAGGAATTTTTATACTATGTATATATCCATTAGTTTTTTCGCTATTTAGTACGATAGTAACAGCGTTTATTTTTAAAATGAAGAAATTAATAGAAAAATAGCAATAGATTTCAAAAACCTATTCCGCCTGTATTATTAAAATGCAGGCGGTTTTTATCTTTGTTAAATAAAATTAATACATTGGAGTTATAAAAGGTAACTATTTGGTTTCTATCTTGCCAAGCATATTACGGCATGCTATAATTATAAAAATATAAGTTTGGTACTAATTTGACACAAGCATATAATAAATTACAAATCAGATTCAGGGGTGCCTTATGAGGGAAATTGACGTATCTATAATAACCGAGGCAGTCGCCTCTCTTTGCTCAGATGCAAACAGGATACTGCCCGACAGCCTGTGCTCTGCTATCCACACCGCTAAAGAAAACGAAAGCGACCCGCTGGGCAAAAGGATAATGTGCGATATATTCAGAAATATTGACGCCGCAAAGGAACTTGACATACCGATATGTCAGGACACGGGTATGGCGGTCGTGTTTATCGAGCTGGGGCAGGAGGTGCACCTTGTCGGCGGTAACCTTAACGATGCGGTAAACGAGGGCGTCAGGATAGGTTATGACAAAGGACTTTTGAGAAAGTCTGTCGTCGGTGACCCGCTTCGCCGTGTAAACACCAATGATAACACGCCGGCAGTTATACATATCACGATGGCCGAGGGTGACAAAGTAAAGCTTACCGTTGCGCCCAAAGGCTTCGGCAGCGAAAATATGAGCGGTGTGCGTATGCTGACACCGTCGGCAACCAGAGAAGACGTTATCGGTACGGTTGTGGATATAGTCAGGACCGCAGGAAGTAATCCGTGTCCGCCGATGGTGGTGGGTGTGGGCATCGGCGGCGATTTTGAATATTCGGCACTGCTTGCAAAGCGCGCACTTTGCCGCGACGCAGGTGTCAGAAATCCCGACGGATTTTACGCTCAGCTTGAGGCGGATATGCTTGATGCGATAAACAAACTGGGCATAGGGCCGCAAGGCTTCGGCGGCGACACGACGGCGCTGTATGTGAATATTGAGCAGTTTGCAACGCATATTGCCGGCCTGCCTATAGCGGTGAATATAGGGTGCCATGTGACCAGACACAAAACTGTAGAAATATAAAACGAACCCTCTTTGAAGACAGCACTTCAAAGAGGGTTCGTTTTAAAAGTGGTTTGATCTAAATTTCGTTCCTTCCCTCAAGGGCTCTTGAAAGGGTAACATCGTCGGCGTACTCAAGCGTTCCGCCTACCGGAATACCGTATGCAAGACGCGTGACCTTGATACCGAGCGGCTTTATCTGGCGCGACAGATACGAGGCGGTCGCCTCCCCGTCGACGGTGGGATTGGTCGCCATAATTATTTCCTTAACGGTGTCGTCGGCGAGTCTGGCCAGAAGTTCTCTTATCTTCAGCTGGTCGGGGCCAATGCCGTCAAGCGGCGAAATAACACCGTGAAGAACGTGATAGACGCCGTTGAACTCCCGCGTTCTCTCAAAGGCCATAACATCCTGAACGTCCTCAACAACGCAGATTACACTGCGGTCGCGGGCAGGGTTGGAGCACACGGGACAGGTTTCGGAATCGGTCAGGTTCTGGCACACGCTGCAGCAGTGTATCTGCTGTTTTGCATCAAGTATTGAGTCGGCAAATTCGCGGGCTTGTTCGTCGGAAAGGCCGAGAACATAAAATGCCATTCTTTGCGCAGATTTTCTGCCAACGCCCGGAATTCGCTCAAAATTTTCGGAAAGCCGTGAAAGCGGCGGTATACTGTAACTCATTAAAACATATTCGGAATATTCATTCCGCCTGTGATTTTGCTCATTTCCTCTTCGCTGTCGGCTGCTGCAGAGCGAAGCGCCTCATTTACAGCGGCCTTGACCAGATCTTCAAGCATCTCTACGTCCTCAGGATCTACGACGTCGGGGTTTATTTTGACTGAGATAAGCTCATGCTTGCCGTTTACGGTCGCCTCTACCATAGAGCCGCCTGCGGAAGCTGTGTACTCGCGCTGTTCAAGCTCTGCCTGAGCGGCGGCCATATCCTCCTGCATCTTCTGTGCCTGCTTAAGCATAGACTGCATATTTCCACCGCCTGAGCCGTATCCCTGTGGTAATCTTGCCTTCATATGATATCTTCCTTTCAGTTTTGGTTAGTTTATATTAGTTGTCTTTTATCGCCTCAGCCAATTTGTCGAGCGGATCATCCTCCGCAGTCGGCGTTGCTTTAGGCTTGCCCGTATAAGGGCCGATCTTGTAGTTTTTGCCTGTTACAGAAGCAATTGCTTTTTTAAGATTGGTGCGGTGACGGGTGTCGGTGTTCACCATATCTCTGAAACTTGAGTTTGTTATCTCGATAAGCATATAGTCACCGCTTATGTATGCGCTTGATCCGCCGAGAGCCGCTTTCATAAGCGGGTCTACCTTGCTGAGGGCAGTCAGCACATCGTTCCAGCGGTTGAACTTTGACTCAGCCTCAGTGTTTAAGTCCGGCTGTGACGAAACGGCGGTGTCTGCAGCCGAGGGCGGCTCCGGTGCATCAGTCGCAGGTGTAGAGTCTGCAGACCTTGTTTCGGTTTCAACCTTGCTTTCAGGCTTGGGTTTCGCATCTTCGTGTTTTAAGGTGCCGGTGACTTCTTTTGCAGGCTCAATATGGGTGGTAACAACTGTTGCCGAGCCGCTTTCAAGTGCCGAGATGCGGTGAATCAATGCGTCGTTTGACGAATCAAGCGACGGACAGCAAAGCTTTATAACAGCCGTTTCGACCGCTGTGCGCCTCGCCGCGCCTGAGCGCATACGCTCGTTTGCTGACTCAAAAACGTCGATTGCGTGCATGACTGCCTCAAGCTTCATTCTTTCGCCTATCTCACGAAGCTTGTCCAGCTCGGCCGCAGAGCAACGCAGCAGATTTTCGGGTTGTCTTAAGGTCTTGACCAGCATTATATCACGCAGATATTCCACCAGTTCTGTGCAAAGCCTGCCGAAATCCTTTGCTTTTTCATAAAGGTCGGCAACTATGCCCAGTGCGGCGGCAGAGTCACCCGACGCACAGCAGCAAAGCAGGTCGGCAAGATACTGCCGTCCCGAAAGGCCTGCGCAATCGATAACAGTCTGCTCGTCAATATCTGTCGTTGCCGTACTGCAAACATCAAGCAAGGATAAGGCATCGCGCATAGCACCGTCAGAAAGCCGCGCTATCAACAGCGCCGCATCATGGGTTAAGGTGAAGCTTTCGTTTTCGGAAACGTACTCAAGGCGCTCGGCGATATCCTCAGCCGATATCCTGCGAAAATCGAACCGCTGACAGCGGGAAAGGATAGTCGCAGGCAACTTGTGCACCTCGGTGGTGGCAAGTATGAATATGATGTGTTCAGGCGGCTCTTCCAGTGTTTTAAGCAGGGCGTTGAATGCCGCGCCTGACAGCATATGCACCTCGTCAATAATGTATACTCTGTATTTTGCGGCGGTGGGCGAGAAGGCGCTGTTGTCACGCAATTCGCGTATATCGTCGACACCGTTGTTTGACGCGGCATCTATCTCGATAACGTCGAGCACGGTTTCATCGTCCACAACGCGGCATATCTCACATTCATTGCAGGGATTGCCGTCTATGGGGTGAAGACAGTTGACAGCCTTTGCCAGTATCTTTGCGCAACTGGTCTTACCCGTTCCTCTTGAGCCGGTGAACAGGTAGGCGTGGCTGATTCTGTTTTCCGCAATCTGGTTTTTCAGCGTGCGGACGACGTGCGGCTGACCGCAGACGTCAGAAAAATCCTTCGGTCTGTACTTTCGGTATAAGGCCTGATACAAACTGACCACCTCCGAACGGTTTAAAAATAACGGCGCTCATGCCTACGGGCATGCGAATGTGCAGATTTACTGCGGCGCACAGATAAAACCGCTTAATGCTGCTCGGTTCCCCGCCTGACATGGTTCACAGCAACCTGTCGCACAGGACCCACACAAACGCACGCCCGAAAACACGAGCGCCGTACATCAGTTATTATAATACACAACACCAAATTTATCAAGCACTATTTGTTTGACTAACCAAGTAATTGATGGTATAATAAGATTGCCCAAGTTCATCAGGCGATTTTGCTGTCTATATACGGAGTGATATTTATGACAAAACTTATTTTTGCTGTCGTCAACGGTGACGATGCCCCCACTGTGTCTAACGAACTGACCAAAAAGGGCTATATTTTTACGAAGCTTGCCACAAAGGGCGGCTTTCTTAAGGTAGGCAACACCACTTTTCTTATCGGTGTGGAGGAAGAACAGGTCGATGATGTTGTCAGCACGATTCGCGAGTATTCGAGCAAACGTGTTCAGCGTATACCTCATCTGTCTGCCGTTCCGGGCGATTCTATTTCTATGCCGATGGAGGTTACTGTCGGCGGAGCAACAATTTTCGTAACAGATGTAAGCAGGTTTGAAAAGTTTTGATTACAGGCAACTTTTTAGGCAACAAAGAGGTGCTTGCCCGCCTTGAAAACATGATGTCAGGCGCAAGATTACCTCACGCCTTTTTGATAGAGGGCCCTGTCGGTTCGGGACGGCGTACGCTCGCGCGGATGATTGCGAGGTTTGCCGCCTGCACAGGCGATGAGTCCCCCTGCGGAGAATGCCCTGCGTGCTTAAGCGGCAGCAGCAATCCCGACATATTTGAGCTTGTGCCTCAAAAGCAGATTATTTCGGTGAGCGACATTCGCGATGTCAGAAATCAGGCATATGTAAAGGCCAACCAGTCGGCAAAAAAGGTGTTTATCATACCTGATGCACAGCTTATGAATCAGCAGGCGCAAAACGCTCTGTTAAAGGTGCTTGAGGAGCCGCCTGACGGTGTTATGTTCATACTGACGTGCGAGTTTGCAAAGCAGTTGCTTGATACTGTTTTGTCACGCGTGTGCGCGCTGAAGCTTGCCGAGACCGACAAAAAGGAAACCGTCGATTACATATGCGCAAATTACGATATGTTCACGCCTGAGCAGGCAGAGGCCGCTTATTCGGGCACTGTCGGCGCAACGCTCGCTGTTTTAAAAGGGCAGGCAGGTTTTGCCGATGCCGCTGAGGAGTTGGCAAAAGCACTTTTCGGGAGCGAGTTGGCGCTTCACGGGGCGATGCATAGATATGAAAAAGACCGCCCTGCTCAAAAGAGCATCGCCGCCGCGCTTGAGGGTATTTTTAACGACGCGCTTGCCCTTCGTATGGGCGCAGACAGAGATTGCGGTGCGAGTGATGTACGTCGTGAACTGGCAGACAGGCTTACGGCAGAGCAGCTTTTAAATTTGGCTAAGATATGTGTAAGAGCCGTAAGCGACGCTGAGTCGAATATGGGCGGAGCATTGTTTGTAACAGATTTCTGCGCAAGACTTTACAGCGCAGTTCAATAATATATTTCGGAGGGAAAATATGGCTGAGGTCATTTCGGTAAGATTCAAAGACTCAGGCAAGCCTTATTATTTCGACCCCAAGGGAGAGGGCTTTGCTGAGGGAGATTTTGTTATAGTTGATACTGCGCGCGGCGTGGTTTTTGGCGAGGTAACGCAGAAAAACACGCAGGTT
>CAYYGY010000011.1:0-3102 GCA_964471735.1 uncultured Eubacteriales bacterium | reverse complement strand
ACGATACGGTTATAAAGCCCCTTCGTGAGGTCGTTCGCCGCGCGACGCAGGAGGATATCCGTAAAAACGAGGATAATCACCGCAAGGAGAAGGAGGCTCTCGCTATTTGCGAGAGAAAGGTCGATGAGCACAAGCTGGATATGAAGCTTGTAGACGTCGAATATGTGTTTGACGGCAGTAAGATGCTGTTTTATTTCACATCGGACGGCAGAGTCGACTTCCGCGAACTGGTAAAGGATCTGGCGTCTACTTTCCACACTAGGATAGAGTTGAGGCAGATAGGCGTACGTGACGAGGCAAAACTTCTCGGCGGCATCGGCATCTGCGGCCAGCCGTTTTGCTGCTCTCGCTTTTTAAACGACTTCTACCCCGTTTCCATAAGAATGGCAAAGGATCAGGGCCTGTCGCTTAATCCCACCAAGATATCGGGCTGCTGCGGCAGGCTGATGTGCTGCCTGAACTACGAGCAGAATGTCTATGACGAGCTGCTTAAGATAACTCCGCGCGTAGGCGCGACGGTAAAGACCCCTCAGGGCATCGGACAGGTAATGTCGGTAAGCCTGCTGGAGCAGAAGGTCAAGGTCAGGTATGAAGACAGCGACACACCGGTGATATTTGACTGCTGTGACGTGCGTGCTATGCATAAACCCAAGCATGTTAAGGCGGCTGACCCTGACGATGAGAGCGCAGAATGATAAAAGAATAAATTAGGTCTTGAAATTTTGCCGGTTTGTGATAGAATAAGACTTGTTAATTGAGATGCGCTTTGCATCTGTAACATCGCCGATTTGCGCTCGGCGAGAATACATAACTATTAGTCGCCGCGCTGCGACAGAGAGGAAGTTTCACTATGGCTCATAAGATCACTGACGAGTGCATCAATTGCGGAGCTTGCGAGGCTACTTGCCCCGTTAGCGCTATCGCTGAGGGTGACGGCAAGTATGTTGTTGATGCTGATTCTTGCATCGACTGCGGCGCTTGCGCTGACGGTTGCCCGATGAGTGCTATTACCAAGGACTAATCAACCTCGGGTCTAAGGGGCGGAGCGCTATGCTCCGCCTTTTTGATTTATGCTGAAGGAGGCAGGCGATATGGATAATATCCAACCGCTCGGCTGTTCTGTTAAGATATATGTAAGTGATGTCCACCGCTTCGGCACAGACGCGGTGCTGTTGGCATATTTTGCCGCCCCGAAGAGGTCGGACGAGGCGTGCGACCTCGGCACGGGGTGTGGAATAATACCGATGCTGTGGTGCCGAACTGATGCGCCGAAAAAGATAACCGCTGTTGATATTCAGCCTGATGCTGTGGAGCTTGTGCGCCGTTCGGTCGCATTAAACGGCCTTGAGGGCCGCGTTGAGCCTATTCAGCACGACCTGCGCATACCGCTGAACGGGCACAATGGCCGCTATTCTCTTGTCACTATGAATCCGCCGTACAAGACGGTCACGGGCGGTGTTCAAAGCCTTGACAAAGGCAGGCTCATGGCCCGACACGAGGTCACCTGCACGATGTACGACGCGGCAAAGGCTGCGGCGCGCCTGCTTAGGTCGGGCGGCAGATTCTGCGTTTGCCATCGCCCTGAGCGGCTGGTTGACGTTATGTGCGCGATGCGAGAAAACGGCATTGAGCCAAAGCGCCTTCGTCTTGTGTGCCAGCGTGACGGTGCACAGCCGAATCTGATACTTGCCGAGGGCAAAAAAGACTCGCGTTCGGGCATCATTGTTGAGCCGACGTTGTTTATAGAGGGCCAAAACGGAGAGTTCAGCGAGGAAATGAAAGAGATATACAGGGAATACAACAAGGCAAAGGAGCAACTTTAATGAGCGGAAAGCTATATGTTGTCGGTACGCCTATCGGCAATCTGGGAGATTTTTCACCGAGGGCGGCTCAAACCCTTGAAAAGGTTGATTTTATTGCGGCTGAGGACACAAGGGTCACGATGAAACTGCTTAACCACTTTGATATCCACACACCGCTTGTAAGTTATCACGACCACAACCGTATGGCGAAGGGCGAGTATGTCGCGGACAGAATTATTGCGGGCGAGGATTGCGCCGTTGTCAGCGACGCAGGAATGCCTGCTATATCAGACCCCGGCGAGGACCTTGTGCGGCTGTGCCGCGAAAGGGGCATAGAGGTCGTTTCCGTGCCGGGACCGAGTGCTGTCGTTACCGCTCTCGCTCTTTCGGGAATGGACAGCAGCCGTTTCTGCTTTGAGGGCTTTTTAAGCGTAAATAAGCCAAGCCGCCGTGAACACCTTGAAAGCGTTAAGGACGAGAGAAGAACGATGGTGTTTTACGAGGCTCCGCACAAGCTGCTGAGCACCCTCAGCGATATGCTCAATGCGTTTGGTGACAGAAACATTGCCCTTGTAAAAGAGCTTACGAAAATTTATGAAAATGTCCACCGCACTACGTTGTCGCAGGCTGTGGAACACTATTCTCAAACCCCGCCAAAGGGCGAATATGTGCTGATAATAGAGGGCGCAAAGGAAAAAGAGCCGGAGCAGATGAGCTTTGAGGACGCTGTAAAGCTTGCGAAAAGCTATGTTGCAGACGGAATGCCGGCTTCAAAGGCGGCAAAGCGAGCCGCTGCGGAAAGCTCGGTCGCCCGCAGTGAATTGTATAAAGCAATTACGCAAAATTAACTATACAAATCAAATCAAATGTGGTATACTTAGTTGTGTATAGACTGCACGGCTTTTATGCCGCATTTTTATGTTTGAAAAGGAGGTGCCGTATAATCGTGAAAAGGCTTGTGTGTATGATTTTAACCGTGATGCTGATAGCAGTAACTTTTACATCTTGTGATACTATCGGCGGCAGTGTCCGTGAACTTATGCGTGCGCCTAAGGCGACCGGTGATATGGGCGAGATACAGCGAGCGCTGTACAGTTATGCAGGCAATTCGGTCTCGATAAAGCACCCTGTAAACGGGGATAACCGTTCGGCTTTTTTGCTTGCGGACCTCGACGGCGACGAAAAGGAGGAGGCGGTTGCTTTTTATTCCACAACGGATGCCGACGGTGTGGACACCGTCCATGTTAACCTTATCTCGAAAACAGACGACGGCTGGAAGAGTGTCTACGATGTTGCGACC
>CAYYGY010000010.1:0-11754 GCA_964471735.1 uncultured Eubacteriales bacterium | reverse complement strand
TGCGCCTTATCGAAAAACACATCGGTGCGCGGTATGCCTGTGGCGATGACCTTATCGGCTGATATACCGAACGCCTCTGCGTAATGGGCACGCATGGCCTCACTGCTTACGATCGCGTGGGTGTAGTTTCGGTGCGAAGCACCGTCTATGCGCGGCGCCCCTTTTTTGCCCGCGCGGGAATAGCCTACCGTTTTGTACGCACCGCAGGCGTGCCAAAGCTGAATCACGCGCGTATGGCGCGAAAATTTCAGCCTGTTGATAAGGGGAAAATAGTCGTCTGTCACTACCGTGTCGCAACTGCCGAGCAGGGGCGCGCACTTAGCATAAAACAGCCATCGGCTGCCGTTTATGAACGAGGTGATGACCTGTTTGCCTTTAATTATGCCCAGCTCGTCCGCCTTGCGTATGACGTACTGCATATTTCCGCTGAGGTCAGCCCTTGATTCACTTGAAAACACGATTCGGTTGCGCTTGTTCGGGTGCAGCCGACCGACAAGGTACAGCAGTCTTATTCCTGCGTTCAATACGAGGTCGGTTATGCTTTCTTTTTTAGGAATGTACGTGATTTCAACATCTTTGCCTTTGACAGCCACTGTGTATGTTGTGCCGTCACCGCTGAAATCGGCGCTCAATTGCGTTTGGTCAGGAATTTTGGCTCCGCTTACTGCCCATTTGCCGTTGGGAATGACCTTACCCCCAAAGCCTGAGGCAAAGTCGAATTTAAGTTTTGTGATGTTTAAGTCTGACACGAAAAAAGACGGCTCAACAGTCAATGAACCGTCATCTTTAACAAGCCGTACGGCATCGTCAGGTGTGCCGTCAGCCTCGATTACAAGTGAGCAACGCTCAAAATATGCGTTTGTCACAGCTTCACCCACAAAACATCAACTCCGGTATTTTTCGGGCATTTCGTCTAAAATCAGCCAGTCGATAACTCTGTCTGTCGAGCCTCCGTCGCGGTATTCAAAATTGCGCTCGCAAAACGGCTTGACCTTTTCCTGCTCGCACTCACCGCTTTCTATCGCGGCAATAAGCTCGTCAAACGTGCTTACTATCCTGCCGGGGACAAAGCCTTCAAACGGCTCGTAAAAATCGCGCGACGAGATGTATTCCTGAAGGTCGTATGCGTAAAAAAGCATAGGAATGTCAAGAATAGACGCCTCGTAAATGACGGACGAGTAGTCGGTTATCAGCATATCGGTAATAAACAGCAGATTGTTTATCTCGCGCTCTGCGCTTTCGTCTATCAGCACATCGCTGAACTCGTCGGGAATATACACCTCGTCCTTTACAAACGGGTGCATTTTGAAGATGAACACCGAGTTTGTGCGTCTGCAAAGGTCTGCCAGAGCGTGCATATCAAGGCTGTGCAGGGGATAGTGGCCTGTTTTCGCGCCCTTGCCCCTGAACGTGGGGGCAAAAAGGATAACGCGCTTACCGACCGTTTGCGGTATGGCCTCATGCAGGGCGTCTGTGGTCGCTTTTTTGTATTCCTCATCGAAGAAGATGTCTGTGCGCGGTACGCCGGTCGGCAGAACCGACTCCGGCCTCATGCCGAAGGCCTCGCAGTAAAATCTCGCAACATGGCTGGAACTGGCGATGGCGTGCGTGTATGCGCGGTGGTTTGTGTTGGTTAAAAACGGGCCGCCCGGCTTGCCTGTACGTGAAAATCCGACCGTCTTAAACGCGCCGCAGGCGTGCCAAAGCTGAATGACCTTGACGTATGGCTTAAACTTTAACTGCTTTATTGTCGGGTTAAAGTCATCTATTATGACTATATCCGCTCTGGCAAGCAGGAAGGGCGCGCGAAACTTGTCAAAAAAGCCTCTGCGTGCCTTAACACTTTCTTTAAGAACAAACGAAATCTTAAATTGCCTGTCAAGGCCGCGCTCTATCATACGGTCGTATACGTTTTGCATATTACCTGAGAGGTCTGCTCTGGAGTCAGAGCAAAACACAAGGCGGTTGCCCTTGTGGTGTGTCAGCAGTTTTGTTACGTTGTAGACGGTGAAGAAGCCAAAACGCAAAACCGTGTTTATCAAGGGTGAAAATATTTTTCTGAACAGTTTTTTTGTTTTTTTCAAAGCGCTGTCCGGCTCCGGGTGGACATAGGTTATGTTTATAAACAGCCTGTCCCCCGAATGAACAGCGGGCGCAACGGTGTAACTTGAAAACGAGCCTTTGACATACGTCTTTGCATAGCGGTTCAGTTTTTCCTCACGCGCCTGTTTTACAAAGCGGTCGGAAAAGCCCTCGTCGCTGAACAGACGGCCGGCGGCGATTATAGGGAACAAGGCGCCTGTAGAGGTGCTTTTTACAAACATATTCCACTTTCCGTCAGGCAAAAAGGTGCGGTCGCCGTAGACGGTGGTGATGTTTATCCGCAGAAGAAAGCGGTCTTGCTGTATCTGAACGTCACGCAGGGCAACGCTTTCGTCGGTGTCGCCGTTGACAAGACAGAACTCAATGTTCTGTGTATCCACATTCTCAAGCCTGCCGACAAAGGTAAACTGCACGCGCTCCCAAGCTATGATATCGGCTGTGATTTTGGGCAGAAATTCAGTTGTTGGCATTTATTCAACCTCTTCGTTTTTAAAATCGTAGTCAAAGCTGACTATTCCGCTGCCAAGATAGCTTTCGCTTACCATCTCGAAAGGTATCTTGTTGGCAAATCCAACGTAAAACGTCGAATCGTTGTCCCATATTTCGCCCGACAGCAGATAATGTCCGTCAAGCAAATTGGGCTTTTTCAAAGTGATCTCAAGAGAGTGTTTGCCTATCTCGCCGTTTAACAGGTGACTTTCATTTCGGCGCTCACTCATAAACACCTCGCGCTGTTCGGCATCTCTGACGGTTATACCGAAGTTGAGGCGGTCTATCTTCTTTTTTACCTCGTATTTAAAACTTATCCGTATGTCATCACCGCAGGCAAAGGTGTTGGTGCTTTCTCCCGCAGAGTTGAGCAGTTTGACTCCGGTAACGGCTATGATATCTTTCTTGCTCATCGGTGACAGCTTTTGACCGCTGTCTTTTTTGCTTTTGAGCGCCTTTACCTTTTCCTCTTTCAGATAGTTCTCGTATTTGCGCATAACGACGCCAAGCTCGCCAAAGTCCATCATAACGCCGTCTTTTATCCACATTCCCAGCGTGCAGAAAGCCTTGACGGTAAAAAGCGAGTGGCTGACAAACAAAATGGTCTTGCCCATTTGCCTGAACTGCTTCATTTTCTCAATGCATTTGAGCCTGAACACATCGTCACCGACAGCCAGAACCTCGTCTACAACAAGAATGTCGGGGTCAACATTGACCGAAACAGCAAAGCCAAGGCGCGACTTCATTCCGCTTGAGTAAGTGCGCACGGGGTCGTTTATATGGTCGCCGATGTCGGCAAATTCTATAATATCGTCTATGCGGGCTGTTATGTTCTCTTTGGGTATACCCATCGACAGCGCTTTCAGATATATATTTTCTATTCCGGTAAGTTCGGGGTCAAAACCTGCCGTCAGCTCAAGCATCGCGGCTATCCTGCCGTTTACCTTTATCTCGCCCTCGGTAGGGTACGTTACTCCCGTGATAAGCTTTAACAAGGTCGATTTCCCTGATCCGTTTTTACCCAGTATGCCGATGACCTCGCCCTTTGGAAAGACCACATTGATGTTGTCAAGCGCGGTAAATTCCTTATAGCGTTTGGTGCCGAAAACGGCATCGGTTATACGGCGCATCGGAGAAGAATAAAGCTTGTATTTCTTTGTAAGTCCGGTGATTTTTACTGCGTAATCCATACGTATCACCTCACAGAATGTCAGCGAATTCACGCTCAAGCCTTTTAAAAACAAAGCAGGCAACGAGCGCGCCGATTATCATTTCGGCCCAGAAACAGGTGAGCTCCACCCAGCTTAAAAAGCAAAGTCTGCCGAAAAATGCATCGCGGTAGATTTCTATAACATAGGTTATAGGGTTTAACTTTACTATGTAGTAAAGCCAAGGGAATTTTTCCAAGCGGTCTGTCCTCCAGAGAATGGGCGACAGCCAGAAGAGCACCTGAGTTGCCGATTTGAGCATATATTCAAAATCGCGGCTGACAACGACCAGCGCCGAGAAAAACATACTCAGCACCCACATCAGCACATACAGGCAAACAAGACAGTACACTATCTGCAAAAAGTACAGAGACATATGTCCGCAAAGTGTAAAAATCACCGCCGCGATTGCTACAAGTATAAGGTGAATGATGAACAGCGATGTTTCGGTTATCGCGGGAATTGTCGAGGCAGGGAAGACCGACTTTGTTACAAGATGTCGGTTTTTGCGTATGCTTTGGCCGCACTGAATCAGTGCATCAGACACAAAAAACCAAGGCAGTATACCTGCTATCAGCCAAAGTATAAACGGCTCATTGTCGTCTGATTTACCGCCTCTGAGGCCTATTTCAATGCCGAACCAGTAAACGAGTATAAACAGCGACGGCTTGATAAACGCCCACAGCATACCAAGGGTAGAGCTTGAGTAGGTCTTTTTAAGCTCTATCATCGCCATACTCAGCGTTTGTTGGGCATGTTTAACATTTGTGCCTATAACCGAAGCAAGACTTTTAAACATAGATAAGTTACCTCATATATCCCATTTCAGGACGGTTTTGAAGGGGTTTGTAAGGTCGAGGTCGAAAGCTTTGTAAATGTCACCGATGCTCTTGACCTCAACGACGTCGGATATGATGCGTTCTATACGCTGTGCCATATTGGAAGAGCGCAGGAATGTTACGACGTTTTCAAAATCCTGACGGTCAGAGCGGCTGCATCCGACAAGGGTGAGCCCGCGCTCAAGTACCATTCTTGTGTTGTACGCAACCTCCTTTTCCGAAACGCCCATCAGCATCACGGTGCCCTGCGGCTCAATTACGTCGATTATCTGGTTGCCCGCATAATAGCAACCGCTGCCGCCGCAACATTCAAAGGCATGGTCAACGTGAAAATCAGAAGGCAGAGATGTTGAATTGTAGGTTTCGTCAGCGTGTGTAAATCTGGACAGCTTGATGTCATCAAGGCCTACGACGCAAATTCTGGCATCGGGAAATTTGTACTTGAGCACCAGCGAAACAAGGTAGCCCAGACCGCCGTCGCCCCAAACACCGATTCGCCTGACGTCGGACTGAACGGCGCGCTCAAAACGGTCAACGGCATGGAAGGCAACGCTTATAAACTCGGCTATCGCGGCGTGCGTGGGCTTAACGCCCTCGCAGGAGACCACTCGGTCTGCGGGCAGGTCGACAAACGCGCGCATAAAGCCGTCATATCCGCTTGAACTGAAGCGGCTGTCGCGCAGATAGTTTGGATAAACACCGCCGGTAGGTGTGCCGGGAATGTTCGGTATCATAATTACCTTTTCGCCGACCTTGAAATTGCCGGTAGGGTCAAACACAACCCTGCCCGCAGCCTCATGAATCAGCGCCATAGGCAGTTTTTTCTTAAGCACGGCGGCGTCACGCTCGCCCTTGTAGTAGCGCTGGTCGGCGTGGCATATTGAAAGATACTCCGGACGTATGATAACATTCTCAGAGCATGGCTCAATATTTTTATATTTTACTGTTATCGTCCTCGGAGCGATGAGCTGATAAACGTAATTTATCACAGTAGGTTATCTCCCTTTGGCTTATTTTATAAGAAGCATCGCGCGGGCCATCTGATAATCGCCTACGGTGGTGATCTTGAAGTTGAGCACCTCGCCGTCGACAAGCCTGACCTGATGGTTTCTCAAAACGCATATCTTGCAGGCGTCTGTCAGAATCGCCCTCTCCTCGTCGGTCATTTCATCAAAACAGCCTTTCAGCAGTTTGATGTTGAAGGACTGGGGAGTCTGCCCCTGATAGAGCGGGTCTCTGGGCGGAATTTCACTGATGAACTCGCCGTCCGAAGAGCGAACGATGGTGTCCGATGCCTTGACAACGGTGTCGCAGGCGCCGTATTTCAGTGCGGCGTCGATGTTGTCGTCGATTATCCTCTGGGTGAGGAAGGGGCGCACCGCGTCGTGCGTGATTATAACATCGTCGTCGCCGATGCCGTTTGTTTTCTGGATATCGTTGATGATGTTGATTATGGTGCCGTTGCGGTCAGCACCGCCTGCCACTACTTTAACTTTGTCGTTGGCGCCGAAGTGCTTTTTGACAAGGTCTTGGCAGAAGGTCAGCCAGTTCGGGTTTATACCGATGTAAAGCATATCAACACGGTCGTTCATCAGCATTTTTTCTGCCGTGTGAATGATTATAGGCTTATTGTCAAGCTCCAGAAACTGCTTGGGCATATCGGTGTTTTGCATTCTTGAGCCGATGCCACCTGCCAAAACTGCGGCGTATATCATAATTAAAACTCCTTTTTACGTTTGGAATTTTTGCGCAAAGATGCACATTTTCACATTATGATACCATATTATAGGCAAAAAATCAACTCTGTAAACCTTTGGCTGAATTTATAAAAAATCCCCGCCGCCTTGCTTTGCAAGGGGCGGGGTATAGGTCACATAATTCTTATTGCTTCAGCCGATGTACATTTGCCGCTTTTTTGGTCGATATCAAATATACAGCCGTCGAGGCTGCACGGTCCGTCGGCGTTTATGAATTTCACCGGCACTTTGTCTTTCAGCCGTGCAACGGACAACTCAGGCCTGACACCCAGCACGGAAACAAACGGGCCCGTCATACCGATGTCGGTGATGAAGCCTGTGCCGTTTTCAAAAACCTGCGCGTCAGAAGTCTGCACGTGGGTATGTGTGCCGAACACCGCGCTTACCCTGCCGTCAAGATAAAAGGCCAGCGCCTTTTTCTCTGCCGTAGCCTCGGCGTGGATATCGACGATTATTATCCTCGCTGAATCCGATTTGGCCTTTTCTATCAGCCTGTCTGCCGTTTCAAACGGGCAGGCGAGCGGATCCATATACACATTGCCGAGAAGGTTTATCACAGCCACCTTTGTGTACCCGAAATCGAGAGTGCAATACCCCTTTCCGGGGGCCTTGTCCGGATAGTTTGCAGGGCGAAGCAGAAATTCGCTGTCCTCAAGCAGATCAAAAACAGTTCGCTGTCTGAAAACGTGGTTGCCCGACAGAGGCGTTATGCCGTTGCCCTCGGCAGAGTTTTCGCCGTTGACAATGACTGCGTCAATGCCGTAGTGCCGCTTTATTATCGGCAGTTTTTGACGCAGAAAATCACATCCCGCCTTGCCGACGACATCGCCTATGCATAATATTCTCATACTCTGATATTATGCCTTCGGTGTCTTTTTCATATACAGTATGCCCAGCGTGCCGGGGCCGCAATGCGCCGCGATGGTGCAGCCTGCCTGAGTGCACAGTACCTCTTTAAACGGTGCGATGCTGGAAACAAGCTCGCATATCTCGCCTACAACGGGGCTGTCACCGCAGGTGTGCGTAACAAAGATCCTGTCCAGTTCTATATCGTCGATGTTTTTCAAACGGTCATGTACATAGTCCTTAAATGCGCCCTCTATTTTGCCTCTGTACTTTTTGCCGACGGTCATGGCGCCGTCGGTGACCTCAATACACGGCTTAAGCTTGAGCACGTTTGCGCCCAGCATGGCAACGGTCGAACAACGGCCGCCCTTGTGCAGAAACTCAAGGGTGTCGATTACAAAAGAGGCATCAACTCTGCCGCGCGCGGCACATATCTCGTTGTATATATCTTCGGCGCCCATTCCGCTATCGGCAAGCTCTGCCGCCTTAAGAACGAGAAGGGCAATACCGGTCGAAAGATTTTGGCTGTCTATTACATATACGTTTTCGCATTCCGTTGCCGCAAGGCTTGCAAAATTGAACGAGCTTGACATAGAGCCGCTTACCGTGAAGTGTATAACGGCGCTGCCGTCAGCGGTCAGACTATTGAAATAATTAATAAAATAGTCAGTGCTTTGAGCAGCGGTTTTAGCAAGTTTTCCTGTTGAGTGGGTGTAGTCAAAAAGGTCCTGAGTCTTGATGTCGATACCGTCGAGGTGGTTTTCATCGCCCAGTGTAACTATCATAGGACTTATCTTTATGCCGTGTTTTTCAATCAATTCGCTTGAAAGGTCGACCGTGCTGTCAGCACTGATTACGATTTTTTTGGACATAACTGTCATTCCTCCTGCACATTATTATGCAACAACAATGATACCACACCGTTGTAAAAATTACAATATCAATTATTGCCTGTAAACAGCTCGTTACAGTCTGGTTTTGTGCCAAAAATTAGGTATAAACTATAAAATACTTAACAAATGGCGCTTTTTAAAACAAAAAACTGTGCAAAATACACAAATTTCAGACATATTTAGGTTATAAGATACACTTGATTTTTATAGTAATATGATGTAGTATATTACCATAAACTCACGGTTTTTTAAAAGGAGTGTAAATAAATTGAAAAAAACAACGAAGGCTGAGGTCGTTTCTCTTATAAAATCCAAACTGTCGCATAATTTCGGCGTACTGCCTGAAAACGCAACAGATGAGGTGTACTATCAGGCATCTGCAATGGTGCTTAAGGATATAATGAACGATATACGCACCGATTTTGACAAGCGTGCGTATGAACAGGGTAAAAAGCAGATATGCTATATGTGTATGGAGTTTTTGCTAGGCCGCTCGTTCAAAAACACGCTGTACAATCTGGGACTTGAAAGCACTTTCAAAAGCGCGTTGAAAGAGTTGGGTGTAAAGCTTGATAAGCTCTATGAGCTTGAGCCTGACGCAGGCCTTGGCAACGGCGGTCTGGGCCGTCTTGCCGCCTGTATAATGGACGGTCTCGCAAGCGGGGAATACCCTGCTATGGGCTACTCCATCAAATATGAGTACGGAATTTTCCGCCAAAAGCTTGTTGACGGCTGGCAGACGGAGATGCCTGACTTTTGGCTTCCCGGCGGTGAAGTCTGGTTTGAAGAGCGGCCTGAGCTGGCAGTAACCGTAAACTTCGACGGCCGTATTGACGAGTGGTGGGACAATGGATTCCACCGCGTCGAGCACCGCGACCCTACCGTTATCCGCGCTGTTCCCAGTGATATGATGATTGCAGGTAAGGACGGCAAGGCGGTCAGCGTTTTAAGGCTTTGGAGTGCGTCTGCCCCCGGCTTTGATATGAAACTGTTTAACGAAGGCAACTATCTGCGTGCTGTTGAGCAAAATGCAATGGCCGAGGTCATCAGCAAGGTGCTCTATCCTTCAGACAACCACGCGGAGGGCAAGTCCCTGCGCCTGCGCCAGCAGTATTTTCTCGTTTCTGCATCTGTGCAGGATATCGTTCGCAGACATCTTGAGATGTATGGTTCGCTTGATAATCTGCCGGATCATATCGCCGTACATATCAATGACACGCACCCCGCTCTCTGCGTACCCGAACTTATGCGCATAATGCTTGATGAGTGCGGCTACTCTTGGGAGCATGCGTGGGATATAGTCACACGCACCGTTGCCTACACTAACCACACTGTTATGAAAGAGGCGCTTGAGTGCTGGGGCGAGGATATGTTCCGCCACCGCCTGCCCAGAATCTATCAGATAGTAAAAGAGATAGATAACCGTTTCCGCAAAGAGGTCATCGCCAACACGGGCGACGTCGATTTGGCAAACCGTGTTGCGGTTATCGACTTCGGGGCTGTTAAAATGGCAAACTTAAGCGTTGCCGCAGGACACAAGGTAAACGGAGTTTCGCGTTTGCACAGCGAGATACTTAAGGAGAGTGTGTTCAGCGACTTTTACCGCATAATGCCCGATAAATTTACAAATGTAACAAACGGTATCGCGCACCGCCGCTGGCTTTGTCAGGCCAATCCTGAGCTTACAAAGCTTGTGACCGAGCTTATCGGCAAAGGTTTTGTTAAAAACGCAGACCGTCTGGCAAAGCTTAACGATTTCAAAGACGACAGCGCTGTGCTCGAGCGCCTTGCCGCAATAAAGCGCAGCAATAAGGCGCGCCTTGCCAAATATATCGCAAAATCAGGCGGCGGCACCGTTGACCCCGACAGCATTTTTGACGTTCAGGTCAAGCGCCTTCACGAGTATAAGCGTCAGCACTTGAATGCGTTGCATATAATCGACGATTATCTCTTTATAAAAAACAATCCAAATGCGCCTTTTACGCCTAAGACTTACATTTTCGGCGCGAAGGCGGCATCAGGCTACTTTGTCGCAAAGCAGATAATCCAGCTTATTTGCAAACTTTCCAAACTTATTGAATCAGACCCCGATGTTAAGGGTAAACTTAAGGTAGTGTATATTGAAGATTACCGCGTCACCTTGGCAGAACTTATGATGCCTGCCGCCGACATCAGCGAGCAGATCTCTCTTGCCGGAACCGAGGCTTCGGGCACCGGTAATATGAAGCTGATGCTAAACGGAGCAATAACTCTCGGCACCGAGGACGGCGCCAACGTTGAGATACATGAGGCTGTCGGTGATGACAACATTATAATCTTCGGTATGCTTGCAGATGAGGTTGAACGTCTGCGCGCAGAGGGATATCATCCCGGTCACTGGTATCACAGTAACGAGAGGATACACACCGCTGTCGACTTTTTGCGCAGCAATATATGCGGCACAGAGTTTGGCGCATTGGCAGATAACCTTATTAATTCCGATTACTATATGGTGCTTGCAGACTTTGAGTCCTATTGCGATGCACAGTCAAAAGCAAGCGAGTTGTATAATGATAAGAAAAAATGGTCACAGATGTCACTTGCAAATATTGCAGGCGCAGGCAGGTTCTCTATTGACAGACTGGTAGATGATTACAGCCGCGACATCTGGGGACTTACGAGGGTAGATAAATAATGCCGGAGGTATTTAACAACCGCAAAAGCTTATATATATCGCAGACAGCTCCTGTTAAGGCAGGGGCCTGTCTGCTTTTTTCTATTGTGCTTCACGATGATTGTAATTGCAGTGATGCGTGGCTTGTCATTCACCGCGACGGCGAGGGCGCAGAGCGGCTGAAGATGCACTGGGCAGAGAAGATTGATGGCTGTTTTAACCGCTATGAGGTCAATCTTACAACTGAAAGGTCAGGCCTTTACTGGTATCACTTTGAATATGACGGAAACTGGCAGAGAAATATCATAACCTGCTTTGAACGCGGCAGAGGCGATATCCGCCCTGACGGGGGAGAGTGGCAGCTTACGGTTTATGATGAAGATCTTGCTATGCCCAAGGGCTTTTCAGGCGGCCTTATATACCAGATATTCCCTGACAGATTTTGTGCGTCAGGCGGCAAAAAGGCCGGCGTGCCGGAAGACAGATATATATGCGAGGACTGGTATGCCCAGCCTGCATACCTGCAAAACGGCGAAAAGCGCAGCCTTTGCAACGACTATTACGGCGGAGACCTTAAAGGAATTGAAAGCAAGCTTGATTACCTGAGTCAACTGGGCGTTACGATAATTTATCTTAATCCCATATTTGAGGCGCATTCAAACCACCGCTACAACACGGCGGATTATCTAAAGATAGACCCGTCGTTGGGTACTGAAAAGGATTTTGTAAGCCTTTGCAAATCAGCAAAGAAAAAAGGCATATCAATAATTCTCGACGGTGTGTTCTCCCACACAGGTGCGGACAGCAGATACTACAATATGTATTCACGCTACCCCGATGAGGGAGCGTATAATTCGCAGTCTTCACCTTATTATTCTTGGTACAAGTTTACAAATTGGCCAAACGGTTGCCACTGCTGGTGGGGAGTACCGTCACTGCCTGAGGTCGTTGAGGACGACCCGTCTT